>NZ_BAABBO010000002.1:0-114178 GCF_039538005.1 Allohahella marinimesophila | reverse complement strand
GCTTAACTGACTGGCATTACACCCATCGGTGCGTTTTTTTGGTCTGGGGAAAGAAAGGATCAGCCAGCGAAGTTGCTGTTGACGAATTCCCAGTTGACCAGATTCCAGTAAGCTTCGAGGTACTTCGGTCGCGCATTGCGATAGTCGATGTAGTACGCGTGCTCCCAGACATCGCAGGTCAGCAGCGGTGTGACTGAACTGTCGGTAACGGGCGTTTCGGCATCGTCAGTGTTGACGATGGCCACGCTGCCATCCGACTTCTTCACCAGCCAGGTCCAGCCTGAAGCAAAATTGCCGATGGCGCTGGCAGTGAACTCTTCCTTGAACTTGTCGAAAGAGCCAAAGGCCTTGTTGATGGCTTCAGCAATGGCACCAGTAGGTGCGCCGCCGCCATTGGGGCTCAGGCAGTGCCAGTAGAAGGTATGGTTCCAGACCTGCGCAGCCTGATTGAACAGACCACCTGAAGACGACTTGATGATCTCCTCGAGACTCTTGTCTGCCTTGTCAGTACCTTCGACCAGACTGTTGAGCTTATCGACATAGGCCTTGTGATGCTTGTCGTGATGGTATTCGAGGGTCTCGGCAGAGATATGTGGTTCGAGCGCGTTCTTTTCGTAGGGGAGTTCGGGAAGTTGAAAAGCCATGATGAGTCACCTTGTTCCTATGTTTTTATGAATCAACAGTTCGCCCCTGAGGCCTTTGCCGGCAGGGCACGACTGTCTCCGTTTTGAACTTCGAGGTTAATACGACTAAGTGGGGATCGCAGATGGCAATTTCAAGGGACTTCGCAAAAGGTGGTGGCGGGGGCTGCTGCCAAGGCGACTGAAGTCTGGTCAGAAACAAGCTCAGGCAGCTTGCTTTTGGCCAGACTCCAGGCCCTTGTTTCTATGCTTGTTGTTACGCTTATAGCTGGCCTTGCCAACCTTTGCCTTGACTACCCGTTGCCTGAATAGCGGTGAAGTGACCAGCGCTGCTTCAGCGCTGTGGCGAATGACGCCGCGTTTGTGATCGTGTGCCATTGAGAGACCTGCTATGACTGATGAGTAAGCTACCAGTATATCAAATTCAGATTACTCCAGGCATCAGTCCTGTGTCGCTAGCGACTTCTGAAGTACCTGATGGCTGACATGACTGCGTGGCCTGCTTCGCAAACGCTGCCAGACGCGACGCAGCCTCTGTCGTGTCGCCATCAAGATTGCTGCCAATGAAAAGGGTGGTCACGTCATCGAGCTTAAAATGTTCCACGTGGTCTTTCCACTACCGAGGAAGCTGGCAAGCACGGTAACGGGAATCTTGTCTGATATGTTTCTCTCCATGAGTACTGCGCGAATGTCTACGAATCAGGCGAAGTCGAGACTGAGTAGTAGTCGGAACTCGCCAGCAGCCAGCGCAGGTGATCGGTGTACTGCGCCGTGTTGTTCGTTGCCCGGCCACGCTGCACCCTTCAACAGTGCCACATGACCTTCGGTTAGCTGCTGGATAGCGTTTGTGTCGTTATAGAGGCCGGATTGGGTATCTGGCCGGCCGCCGCTGCCCATCCCGAGACGCTGTCGGTCGAGACATGCTTCGGGCAGCCATTCGGTGCCGGGGCCGCCGTAGGTGGTGAGCAGGCGGCAGGCCACATGGTCGGTATGAAAGCGAGGGCACATGGCTGTCGTGAGCGTTGTGAGACGCAGGCCGACCGCGTCCATGTCGAAGAGGCAGCCGAACATGTCAACCAGCAGACAGACATCGGTGATGAGGGCAGAGCTTTCTGAATGGTCCGGCAACCAGAGGTTTAAAGTATCCTCGATCGCATCGAGTGACATCACTCTCTGGATGGGATAGAGCTTTGCCTGTTGCTGCTGTTTGCTCAGCCAGGCGACATACTGTCGCAGCGGGTCCGGGAGCGCTCTGCGCCAGATAGCCATGTTGACTGTCGGCTCATAGATTTCAGTCAGACCATGAGCAGAATTGGTGCTGCTCACGCAACGGCCCGCATCGAGACGAGTCTCCATCTGATGGTCCGGCGCTAAATAGGCTTTTGCATTCATGATTTCAATCTTCCCAGGCTGCGAAAGGATCGGGTAGTTGCCGCCAGGCCGCTTCGCCGGTCAATAGTTCGGTGTCGTTCAGCAGACAGGCATCCAGCCAGCTGCACATCGCTGTTTCATCAAGACCCTGGCCTATAAAGACCATTTGCTGTCGTGAAGCGACGTTGATGGCGTCGTCCAGGAGCGCGACATAGCCATAACGTGCAATACCACCGGCCTGGCTCCACTGGCCCGCATACTCTGGTCGGCTCGCCAGCCAGAAAAAGCCTTTGGAGCGAATCAGTTTTCCGCTGGGCCACGGCTGATGCAGGAAGGCATGGAAGCGCTCCGGGTGAAAGGGCCGGTCCGCCCGGTAGACGAAGCTGTTGATGCCGTAAGCCTCAGTCTCGGGGATGTGTTCACCGCGCAACTCCTGTAGCCACCCAGCCGCCTGCTCAGCGCGTTCGAAGGAGAAGCGGCCGGTGCCAAGGACCGCCTTCGGGTCGACCTGTCCGTCGGCAATGGGCACGATGAATGCCGAGGGATTCAGGGTTTGCAGAACTCCCAGTAGATGATCGAGCTGCGTCGTCATTACCAGGTCCGTCTTGCTGATGAGAATGACGTCACTGAACTCGACCTGGTCAGTCAACAGGTCCGTGACACTGCGCTCATCGTCTTCGTCGATACCTTCACCAGCATCCTCAAGCGACTCGGCGGCCTCGAAGTCATGCAGAAAGTTCACGGCATCGACCACGGTGACCATCGTATCCAGGCGCGCGACATCGGAAAGGGTGGCGCCTGACTCGTCAGCGAACGTGAAGGTTTCGGCCACTGGCAGCGGCTCTGAAACGCCACTGGACTCGATGAGCAGGTAGTCAAAGCGGTTTTCTTCAGCGAGCTTGCGCACCTCGAGCAGGAGATCCTCGCGCAGTGTGCAGCAGATACAGCCGTTGCTCATTTCCACCAGTGTCTCATCTGCCCGACTCAGGCTGATCCCATTCGCCACTTGCTGGGCATCGATATTGATTTCACTCATGTCATTGACGATGACGGCGACCCGCAGCCCATGGCGGTTATTCAGGATGTGTTTGAGAACTGTCGTTTTGCCGGCGCCAAGATATCCGGACAGGACAGTTACGGGCAACAGGGCGGGGTTGGGGGCGGTCATGGTGTGCTGGTCCGAGAGTGCGATTTAACTATGTTACAACATAACATTTCGTAAGCGCAATACATGCTGTTTCGATTGAACCTGGCGGCACTGGTTGCCTCTCCCGGTGCAAAGATGGAATATTCAGTTCTTCACCCCACCACAGAGCCACCATGACCTACTCAGCCATAGCGCCAATCGTTCTGCTGATACTCTCCAACGTCTTCATGACCTTCGCCTGGTACGGTCATCTGAAATTCGGTCACAAGGCCCTCTGGATCGTGGTGCTTGCCAGCTGGGGCATCGCATTCTTCGAATATTGTCTGGCGGTACCCGCCAACCGGATCGGTTATGGCTTCTATACCGCTGCCGAGCTGAAAACCATTCAGGAGGTCATCACTCTGGCCGTGTTTGCCGTTTTCTCCCTGTTCTATCTGGGTGAAAAGTTTACGGTCAATCATCTGATAGGTTTTTCACTCATTTGTGCCGGCGCCTTTTTTATCTTCAGAGGGCCGATACGGTGAAGGCGTCTGGTGGCGCAGATTACTCAAACTAGTGTTATGATGCTTTATAACATTGGTGTGCTCTAGCGTTTTTGCTTATTCAGGAGACAGATATGTTCAAACAGAAGCAAATGAGGCTGGCTGTTGCAGTCGCCATGGCATCCGGCAGCCTGTTCCTGGCTACGCCCGCGACCGCTGAGTCGAAGCACCATGACGATGAACATCGTGAGCATGGGGCCCATGAACATGGCGCGGCCAATATGACGATTGCGCTCGAGGAGCAGCAATTGATTGTCGAGCTCGATTCGCCTGCGATGAACATTCTAGGATTCGAGCATTCGGCCAACACGCCGGAGCAAAAGGCAGTGGCTGCCGATATGTGGAAGCGGCTGCAGCATCCTGATGGTGTGATCAGCCTGGAAGGTGGAGATTGCCTGATCAGTTCTGCCGACGTCAGGATGCCTCAGTTCGACGACGCGGATCAGGAAAAGCAGCATGGTCTGCTCGACAGCGACCATAAGGCTGCCGAGAAGAAAGACAAGTCTCACCATGATGACCATGATGAAAAGCATGACGATCATCATGAGGGTGAGCACAAGGACACTCATTCCGATATCGAGGCGACCTACACACTCAAGTGTGCCAAGCCAGAGCAGCTCAAATCGCTGACAGTACAGGTGTTCGAGACCTTCCCCAACTTTGAGGAGGTTCAGGTTCAGTGGGTCATCGATGGTCGCCAGGGCAGCCAGACCCTGAAGGCTGGGTCGACCGAAATTTCCCTGAGATAGAAAAGCTGGCAGTGACCTGAAAGGTCGTGAAGACCTTCAGGTCACGCTCAATTACTCAGCCGGTTCTTCGATCGGCTCTTCAGTGTAGGGAATGATGTTCTCGACCTTGATCGTGTAGGTCGACGTTGCGATGTCATTGGTCACCAGCGAAGTTTCCATGGTGCCCTCAAGCCAGAACGCGTCGTAGAGCGACTCCAGTTTGAAGCCCTTCGGAAACGTGGCGTAGATGATCTGGTTTGGCGGTGGTGGTGGCGTGTGGATGCAGGCGCCAAAGTAGGGGACCAGGAAGAAGGTCGTCACCGTCTGATCATCCTTCGATTCGATGGGCACGATAAAACCAGGCACCTTCACCTTTGCGCCATCAAACTCTGCCTTGAACTTGGATGATTTGAGCGCAGCCTGATAGCGCTCTGCCTTCTTCTCTTCCTCAGTCTGCTTGGCCTTGTCCTTCGTATCGTCTTCGCCAATCGCGCTGGACTGCGGTTGATCCAGCAGGTCCATGTTGTCGGCCTCGGAACCGTCTGGGATATTCATAATCCATTCAGGCGGGTTCATCAGCGCTTCGAGGTCATCTTCAGGAATGAGATCTATCCACTCGATCATCCTGAATTCGGATTCATCCTTGGCGACGGCTTCGCCCATCAAACCGGGGCTGACCTGGACCAGGCCGAGTACGAGCAGGAAAAGCAGCGTAGGCAGACTGTATTTTTTTACGTTCATCATGTATGAATCCATGCGATTAACAGCTTATGATATATTGCAACATTCTAGGCGAGGGCTACAGGCTTGGCTATCGATATCTCCAACCTTACTTTTTCGTATACCGGCTCGGAAGCGCAGAGTGTGCTCAGTATACCTGCATGGCACGTTGAAGAGGGGGAGCACGTCTTCCTGTACGGGCCGTCTGGCTCCGGCAAGTCGACGCTATTGAATATCCTCGCGGGTATCCTCAAGCCGCTGAGCGGAACGGTCGAGCTGCTGGGCAGCCCCTTCAGCGCCTTGTCAGCACGAAAGCGCGATGAGTTTCGTGCGCGGCATATCGGGGTCGTCTTTCAGCAATTCAATCTTGTGCCCTACCTGAGCGTGCTCGACAACATTCTGTTGGCCGCTCATTTCGGCAGTCGCAAGACGCCAGAGGGGCGGCGTAGTTCGGCCGATGTCCAGGCAAGGGCTGAAGCCCTGCTCGCGAGACTGTCGCTTGACAAGAGTCTGCTGCATCAACGTGCCGACGCGCTCAGTGTCGGCCAGCAACAGCGTGTGGCCATCGTGCGGGCGCTCATCAACGATCCTGAGCTGGTAATCGCAGATGAGCCCACCTCTGCCCTCGACAGCGATGCGCGTGACCAGTTCATCGACCTGCTGCTGGAGTGCGTAGGCGATGGCAAGCGCGCGCTGATTTTCGTCAGCCATGACCGCTCGCTCGCCTCTCACTTCTCCACATCAGTCGATCTTCAGACACTGAATCAGAAGGCCCATGTTCATGCTGCTTAAAGTCGCACTCAGGAGCCTGCTGAACCGGAAAGCGACCGCCATCCTCACGGTGCTGTCCATCATGGTCAGTGGCTTCGTCATCTTCGGTGTAGAGCACATTCGCCAGGAGGCCAAGTCCAGCTTCAGCCGTACGGTATCAGGTACGGATCTGATCGTCGGTGCACGGACGGGACAGCTCAATCTGCTGCTGTATTCGGTATTCCGCATCGGCAATGCCACCAACAATATTTCCTGGCAGTCGTATCAGGATCTGGCTGCAAGATCCGACGTCGCCTGGACGATACCACTGTCCCTCGGTGATTCGCACAGGGGTTATCGGGTGCTGGGCACATCGCAGGATTATTACGAGCACTTCCGCTTCGGGCGGCAGCAAGCGCTCGAACTGGCGGAGGGCAGTTCCGAGATGGGCGTATTCGGCGCCGTGCTCGGTGCAGAGGTGGCGAACAAGCTCAGCTATGAAGTGGGGGACCCCATCGTCCTGTCTCATGGCACCGGCAAGGTCAGCTTCAGCAATCACACTGATAAACCCTTCGAGGTCATTGGTATCCTTCAGCCCACTGGTACGCCAGTCGACCAGACCGTGCATGTGAGTCTCGACGGGATCGAGGCCATACATATCGACTGGCAGAACGGTGTGAAAATGCCGGGGCCGGGTATTTCGGCAGAGCAGGTGGTCGAGCGTGATCTGACCCCCGAGGCCATTACTGCGTTCATGGTGGGCCTGAAGTCCAAGATCGCGACCTTCCGTTTTCAGCGCGAGGTCAACGAGTACCGTCAGGAGCCCCTGCTGGCGATCCTGCCAGGTGTGGCGCTATCGGAACTCTGGCAGATGATGGGGGCACTCGAAAACATTCTCATGGTCATCTCAGGGCTGGTGCTGGTGGCTTCACTGCTCGGCATGAGTACGATGCTGCTGGCATCCATGCGGGAGCGACAGCGGGAGCTGGCAGTCATTCGTGCTGTCGGCGCTCATCCCTCATTCGTCTTCCTGTTGATCGAGTTAGAGGCCTTGATGCTGACCGCTGCGGGAATCGCCGGCGCGATAGCCGCCCTATGGCTGACCCTGATATCGGCACAGGATCTGTTCAGCGAGCGCTATGGTCTGTTCATCGATCTGGATTTCATGTCGGCGAGGGTACTGATCATCATCGGTATCATGTTCGCAGCCACGGCTGTACTGGCGTTGATCCCGGGCCTGAGCGCCTACAGAGCGTCTCTCAATCAGGGACTGGTGGTAAAAACATGAAGCATGCGGAACACGGTAAGATAATAGGGCTGAGTATTGCCAAAGCCATCGACTCGGCCGAAGCCTCCTGCAGCAAGGCGGGCATTCGTCTGACAGAGAAACGCAAGAATGTGCTCAAGACGCTCCTCGCGTCAGATACTGCGCTGTCAGCCTATGACATCGTCGATGAATACAGGGCCGAGTTTCAGGATTCCATCCCCGTGATGTCGGTGTACCGGATGCTCGAAGTGCTTGCCCACGAAAATCTGGTGCACAAGCTGGCCTCGGTCAACAAGTATGTCGCCTGTGCCCATATCAGCTGCGATCATAACCATGAAATACCGCAGTTTCTGATTTGTGACCAGTGCGAGACCGTTCGGGAGATCGGTGTGCGCAAGGACATCATAGAGTCCTTGCAGGACAGCGTCTCCAACTCAGGATTCATGCTCACAAGTCAGCAGATGGAGCTGCATGGGCGTTGCAGTGATTGCCAGCAGGCGGTTGAGAGCACGTGACCGGTCTTCGTGCTATTCCGACCAATGTCGTGACCGGCTTTCTCGGCGTGGGGAAGACCACTGCGATTCTTCATCTGCTGAAGCATCGTCCTGAAGGGGAACGTTGGGCGGTGCTCGTCAATGAGTTTGGGCAGGTCGGCATCGATGGTGGGCTGTTTCAATCGGCTACCGGCAGCGGCTCCACGGACGAAATCTTCATCCGCGAAGTGCCGGGTGGCTGTATGTGCTGCACAAATGGCTTGCCAATGCAGGTTGCGCTGAATCAGCTGATTCAGAAAGCACGTCCGGATCGCCTGTTGATCGAGCCTACCGGCCTGGGTCATCCGGCCGAGATTCTCGAGGTGATCACCGGCCCACATTACCGTGATGTGCTGTCACTTCGCGCCGTCATCACCCTGGTAGACGCCAGAACCATTCATGACGCCCGCTACACGGGCAACGCCACGTTCAACCAGCAGATCGAGGTCGCCGACATGGTGGTCGCCAGCAAGGCGGATCTCGCCGGCCTTGATGACGTGACCGCGTTGCAACACTATCTCGACGAAAAAGTCGAAGGGGCTGGCACGGTCCATATGATCAGTCAGGGCCAACTGGAGCTTGCCTGGCTGGACCGACCGCATCGGGAAAGCGGGCAGGGGGGCAGCACATCCGGGTCACACCAACATACCTCACCTGAGGTCATTGGATCGAGTCAGCCTGTACCGGCAGGCACAGACTATGTCCGCTACGATAACGCCCGCGATGGCTACAGAAGCCTCGGCTGGATATTCGGGCCGGAGACCGTGTTCGATCAGGATGCGCTGCTGGTGCTGCTGTCAGGGCTCGATCATGTTCGCTTCAAAGGGGTGTTCATCACCGAAGAAGGTATATTCGCCTACAATTTCGCCGGAGATGGCCTCTCACGGTTTGCACTCGACGAGGCGATGGACAGCCGCATGGAGCTGATCTGTGAGGCTGATACAACCGGGCTCGATGATCTTGAGTCTCAGTTACTGGCCTGCCGAATGAGCGATGGCGATCAGGAGCGGGTCTTCAGGTAGATATCCTCGATAGCCTGACTGATCTGCTCCCGGTCGACATCGGATCGGTTGCAGAAAATGAAATAGGCAAAATCACGGTCCAGATAGCGCTTGTAGATGGAGCGATAGGCCGCCCAGGACCCTCTGTGATAGACACTTCGGCCATAGCTGTCCCTATCCTTGACGTAGAGCCCGAAGGCGTAGCCAGCACTGTCAGGATCATCCTTGTCGAGATCGCCCTGCCGTGACACCAGCTGTGCTCGAAAGGCTTCAGGTGTGCGTCCCAGCGTCGGCGTGCGGAACTGCTCATCCCAAAGCAGGAATTCATTGATCGAAGTGACCAGGGCATTCGCGCCGACCCAGTCGAGGTTGGTTTCGCTGACTTCAAATTGATAGCTGCCAAGGCTCCCGGACAAGGGGGTATAGGCCGTGGCCCGGTCGGGAATCACCTCGTCTGCATTGTCGCTGATGAAGCTGCGACGCATGCCGGCCGGCACCAGTAGTTTCCGCGAAATATACTGTCTCAGCGACTCATCGGTGACGCGCTCGATCACTCGCCCCAGCCAGTAATAGCTCATGTTGCTATAGGTGAATTTTTCACCGGGATCGGACAGCGGTGCGGTCTGCCTGCTCAACTCGAAGAGTTCGTCCGGCGCAAGATAGTCGCCCGTGCCGAATGTGACGGGTTTGCCGTTGAGCCCTTTGACATGGGGTTGCAGGCTTTCTTCAAAGCCAGCGAAACCTGCTGTGTGAGTCATGAAGAAGCGCAGTGGAATCTGCCGTGTGCGGGCCTGCAGATTGGGCAGGTAGCGCCCTATCGGGGCATCAAGATCGACTAGTCCGTCGTTCGCTGCCAATGCGAGTGCAGCCGCCGTAAACTGCTTCGAGAGCGATGCGACACGGAACATCGAATCGGTACTGAGCGGAATCTCATGGTCAAGGCTGGCATAACCATAAGCGGCCTTGTGAACCACCTTGCCTTCATCGACCACCGCTACCGCACAACCGGGTTGCAGGCCCTGCGAATAGCTTTCGAAGAGGACATTGACCTGGCGTGACTGCTGGCTGAATCCGGGACTGCTGGTGACGGCTGATGGACTGTCCGGCGTTGACTCACAGGCAGACAGCAATGCCGCGAAACTGCAGATGACTGGTAAACAAGGCCTTCTCACTGAGCCGGCTCGCCTTCTGTGATCAAAGAGCTTTCGAATTCGCCTGCAGGGAGGGGCCTTCCGTAAAGATACCCCTGGTAACCACTGCAGCCCATGCTTCGCAGCTGTCCCCTGTGAAAGTCGTTTTCGACGCCCTCGGCTATGACTCTGATACCCATGTTATTTCCAAGTGCGATAATTGTTCGGGGAATGGTGACATCGCTGCTCTTGTCACGCATCTCCCATACAAAGCTTCGATCGATCTTGAGCTGTTCGATCGGCAGGGTCTTCAGGGATTCCAGTGAAGACTGACCCTTGCCAAAATGATCCAGCGAGAACATCACGCCCCTGGCCTCGAGCGAGCGCATTTTCGTGAGAGAAGTCTCACACCTGGCCAGCAGCATCGTCTCGGACAGTTCGAGTTTCAGCCGGTCGGGCCTGGCGCCTGTCTCGTCAAGAATGTCAAAGACAGTATCAACAAAATCTGGCTGCTGAAACTGTAGAGCCGAAATATTGACTGTCATGGTGAAATGAGAGAGATGAGGGCTCTCGCTCCACTTGGCGAGTTGCTCGCATGCGGTCTTCAGCACCCAGCGACCGATTGGCACGACGAGCTGGCATTCCTCTGCAATTGGCAGAAAGTCTGCCGGCAACATCAGGCCATTTGTTGGGTGCCGCCAGCGGATGAGTGCCTCAGCGCCATCAGGCACGTTGTTGGCATCGACCTGCACCTGATAATGCAGCATGAAATCGTGATCACGCAGTGCCAGGCGCAACTGCCCCTCCATGTCTGCACGCGCTTTCACTGCGGCATCCATCGCGGGATCGAAAAATACGGTGGTGTTGCCGCCCAGCGCCTTGGCCTGGTACATGGACATGTCCGCCTGCTTCAGCAGTTGATCTATTGAACAGTCTTCATCGAAGAACAGCGTGACGCCGACACTCGCGCTTGACTGATGGCGGATAGAACCCTGATCGCCTAACTTGTATGGCAGGTTCAGCTGCCGCCTGATCTTTTCCGCCAGCTGTTTCGTCAGTGCAGCGGCTGAACGCTGATTCGACTCCAGGTTTTCAAGAATGATCACGAACTCGTCTCCACCCCAACGGGAGATCGTGTCGCTGTCGCGAACACAATGTCGAATGCGGGTAGCCGCCTCCTGCAACAGCATATCACCAACGTAGTGACCCGCCGAATCGTTGAGCTGCTTGAACCGATCCAGATCAATGAACAGCAATGCGCCATAGCTTTCGAGCCGTTTGCTCGCCTGCATGGCATGTGCGAGACGATCCCGCAACAGGCGGCGATTGGGTATATTGGTCAAGGCATCGTAAAAGGCCAGCGAATTGATCTGTTGCTCCAGCTCCTTGCGCGCGGTGACATCACGAATCATGCACAGGAATTGACGCCGATGACCACGGCGGAAATCAGAGAACACGAATTCGACATTCATCGTGCCCTCGTCCTTTTTCAATGCCAGTGTCTCCTGACGAAACCCGATAATCTTGCTGATCCAGGCGCTGTCGCCCGAATTATCCGCGATTGATGGTCCTGGGGCTGGGAGGGGATGAAAAGGAACTTCCGGCATGAGCATGCTGAGGTGTCTGCCCAACAGCTCATGACGCTTGAAGCCAAACATTTCAACCGCGCTTCTGTTCAACGATTCGATGTTGCCGTCCGGGTCGACGACGAGGATACCGTCAACGATCTGGTCAAGGATGGTCTGCACCCTGGCGTTTTCGCTTTGAGCATCGGCTTGTCGCCATCGTGCCGTCAGGCCCGCACGACGATCTACCGGCGCGCGACGTATCCGCTTCGTTTCATCACTGGCCGGTATGGCTATCTCATCCTCGACACTGTTTGCAAAGTCACGCAGGGTCCAACGCTCTTCGACAGTCAGCCGGCGTGGACTGGCATCGAATAGACAGAATGTTCCGAGCTTGAAGCCCGAAGTCGAAGTGATCGGTGCCGCTGCATAAAAGCGAATGAATGGCGGACCAAGGACCAGGGGATTATCAAGGAATCGCTCATCCTCGAGCGTATCGACGACTTCGAAAATATCGTCCGACAGGATGGCATGCCCACAAAAGGCAATGTCACGACTGGTTTCGCACACATCGAGGCCCTGTCTGGACTTGGACCAGGCGCGATTGGTATCTACCAGCGAGATGAGAACGTTCTGAACCCCGAAAAGCTGTTTGGCAAGCCTCGTCAGGCGATCAAAGCGCTCCTCTGCCGGTGAATCAAGCAGACCGGAAGCCCGCAACGCTGCGAGTCGCTGAAGTTCATTTTCAGGCTTGTTGGGCGTTCGCATTCAGTCAGGCTCCCCACTTAGACAATGTGGACTTGAAAAGCAGCTTGGCGAATCGGAATAATACCCCCCCCCCCCCGCTATCTGAAAAAGCCTGCGTTTAACGGCCGAAAGCAAACTGACCGACGCTTATTGTAGGTAAGATAATTTATACAAAGATATTAACTACTTGTATAGCTTGCGTAAGAAAATCATCGATTTACCGGTTCTGACGCCTGTTTAACGACAATTTCGCCATTATCTCCGCTTCGTGTGACGGCGATATTATGGACTAGGCCATTATTTATAATTCTTGCCGTGTATCCAGGCCAGCCCGAGGGCAAAGCGGGCTTGATGAAGAATTCATCGCCGCGCTTGCGAATACCCAGTATGCCCTCCACGGCAGCCCGATACAGCCAGCTACCGGAGCCGGTGTACCAGGTCCACCCACCGCGGCCATTCTTCTCACCACCATGATAGACGTCAGCAGCCACGACATAAGGCTCAACGCGGTAGATGTCGGCTTCGCCAGCCGCAAGCGCATGATTGACGGGGTTCAGCATACTGAAGCAGGCGTAAGCGTCATCGCCTCGGCCAAGCTCTGCGAGCGCGTAGATCACCCAGGTCGCGGCATGGGTGTATTGACCTCCATTTTCGCGGACCCCCGGCGGATAGCTCTGGATATACCCAGGCTGTCTGGCATCTGTGCCCGTGCGGTTTTCGAAAGCCGGCTTGAACAGCCTGACCAGGCCGCTGTCACGATCGACCAGTTCCTCGACCACTGCATCCATGGCCATATTGATGCGCTCAGGCTCACCACTACCAGACAGTACGCTCCAGGACTGAGCAATGCTGTCGATTCTGCAGAACTCGCTGTCGGCAGAACCGAGGGGCGTACCATCGTCATAGTAGCCACGACGATAATATCGGCCATCCCAACCAGCGTCTTCGAGCGCCGCCTGCAATGCATTGCGATGCTGCTGCCAGTTCTGCACACGCTCGTCATCCTGCTGAGCTTCCGCCCAGGGCGTGAACACCTGCAGGGCATGATTCAGGAACCATCCCAACCACACACTTTCACCACGGCCTTCTTCGCCGACCCGGTTCATGCCATCGTTCCAGTCGCCACCCAGTATGAGCGGCAGACCGTGAGCCCCGGTGCGTTTGATGGCCAGGTCCAGCGCTCGAGCGCAGTGCTCATAAAGGCTGGCTGTCGTCTCTGAAGTTTCAGGCGTGTAGAAGGCGTCATGCTGGCCTGGTTTGAGCTGCGCGCCCTTCAGAAATGGCAGTGGCTCGTCGAGTATGGCGGCATCAGCGGTAACATCGATGTAATGGCTCACGGCATATGCCAGCCAGACCACGTCGTCCGATATCATCGTGCGTACACCTGCGCCAGTTCGTGGTAGCCACCAGTGCTGAACATCACCTTCCGGAAACTGCCGGCTCGCAGCGTTAAGAATCTGTCTTCGCGCAAGGGCAGGGTCGTGGATGAGGAAGGCCAGCGTATCCTGCAACTGATCGCGGAAGCCGAAGGCACCACTCGCCTGGTAGAAGGCCGAACGTGCCCTGAGGCGGCATGCCAGGCTCTGGTAGGGTAACCAGGTATTCACCATCAGGTTCATGGCCGGATCCGGCGTGTCGATCTGCACGCTTCCGAGAAAGCCCTCCCACTGCTCAGCAGTCTCATCGAGATGGTCATCGATATTGACGGCGCGATAGCGCTCAATGAGATCGCTGATCAATTCAGCTTCGTCGCAGTCTCCCAGCAGGAAGACGAGCTCTATGTCGACTTCCGGCTCGAGTTCGACATCCACGGACATAGCTGCGCAGGGGTCGCCGAGCGTTTCGACGTCGTTGCTCAGTGTCCTGGCTAGCTGGACGGTGTCCGGCTGCCAGACCGTGCCACTGCCAATGAATTCCTGCCGGCTGGCCGTTACCGACTCCACCGTGGCATTACAACTGAAAAATGCCGTCCGGCCCGGGAACTCGACGCTATAGGGATTTTCTGCAAGCAAAACCTGCTGCTCTGGGTCATAAGCCGACCTGACGAAAGCCGCGGTTTTCGAGCGGTTACTGCCGAGTACCCATTCCACATACCCGTACACCTGCAGTGAGCGGGTGATTGAGCCACTATTACGGATGCGTAGCCGCGAGATCTTCACCGCATCGACAGCATCAGTAGTCTGCAACAGCTCGATGTGGAGGCCGTCGACATCACAGCTGAAAATACTGTATCCAAGGCCGTGCCTCGTTGTGGACTTGCCAGCCTTGCCAAAAGCAGGGAAGGGCGAATACACCGTGAGGTTTTCGCGATCGACGACATATATCGCTTCGCCGGGTCGATCGATGACCGGATCGTTGGACCACGGGGTCAACTGATAGTCCCTCGAGTTGACGCTCCAGGTAAAGCCACCGCCCTCAGCAGAAACGTGAAAGCCGAAGATCGAATTCGACACGACGTTGATCCAGGGTTGAGGCGTCGGCTTGTTGTGGTCAGGCGAGATCACATATTCGCGGCCGTCCTCGCTGAAGCCACCATAGCCGTTCCAGAACTGCAGTGACGCCTGCGCTGCTGTGTCTGCTTTTTCAGCCACTTCGGCCTCCGATGCGTCGCCCTGGCCCTGCTGCCGCAATGTGGGCAGGTTCAGGCGTCGATACTCGGATCTGGACAGCTTGTCTTCTGCCAGCGCTTCGGCTCGGTCGATCTGCGATGTAAAGCGACCATTTCGTGAATGCAGGATGACTCTGGCCGTACTCACCAGCGCTGCGTAAGCCTGCTCCGAAACGAGATCTCTACGTAAAGCAAAAATATGGCCTCGGGGTCCATCCTGTCCTCCTCGAAGCCGGACGTTTTCACAGATGGCATCGATATGATTCTGCAGACTCTGCGCATAGGAACTGACCTGTTCATTGAGGATGACCAAGTCAACGATGAGACCGTGTGAACGGAAATATTCCTGCGCGCGAAGTGCCTTGCGTACACTGGCGATCTCGGTTTCCGCGTCCACCCGCAATATGAAAATCGGGAAGTCACCAGATATGCTCATCGGCCACAATTCGGACTGGGGCTGAATGTCGAAGCTCTGATTGCTCCAGATCTGGCCCCTGTCCGGATAGACGAGATAACGGGCAAGTCGCTGAAATACCGCCGCTTCAGTATTCGTTATGCCGATGTACCTGAGCTGGATCTGCGAGCGAGTCCATGCATGCATGGCTTCACGCTGGAAGCTTTCGAAATGTCGATAGCGGGCAACAGCCGCTTCGATGGTGGCCCGGTCAGGCGCAGCGATACTCCAGAACACCAGGCTGGTCTGTTTGCCAGCCGCGATGCGAACGACCCGCCGAAGTGAGACGATAGGGTCCAGCGTGAAACCTGCGCTGCCGCTCAACTTTGCGCCAGGTTCGAAGGCATCGGCTTCAGCAAGCCGTCGGCCTCGCCCGATAAAGCGTCGTCTGTCGGTTTCAGCTTCGGTCTTGCGGGTTGAGGGCGATTCCCCCACCACCATATGGGCGAAGGCCATATCCGGTTCGTCAGGTCTGCGCTTGTTGCGGGAGACGTAGATCACGACGCCGTCCTCAGAGATTTCAGTCTGCAGGAACATCTTCGAAAAGGCTGGATGAGCGCTGTCCGATTCCGTATGGCTGAGCACCGGCTCGGCGTATGATGTGATTTCTAGGCTTCGGTCGCTGTCGCCAAGATTGACCAGTGTGATACGCCGGCCTTCCGCATCATTCTCGGAGCCCACGATGACGTCGACACGGGAATAGATGTCATTCACGGTCTTGTGAAACTCTGCCTTGCTATCAGAAAATATCGTGCGCGTCTCTTCGCCCGGCAGCGATTTAGGCTTCGCGGTGGCCGACCACCACTCGTCAGAGGCCAGGTCCTTGATGAACAGGAACGTTCCCCAGTCGTCTTCCACGGGATCAGGTCGCCAGCGGGTGGCCGACTGACCGTTCCAGTTGGCATAACCGCTGCCGGTGGCGGACAACATCACTGCGTAATGGCCGTTCGAGAGCAGAGCCAGCGCCCTGTCATTCATCTCAGGATCATCGATCACACGATAGCCTTCGGCAGGCATCTCCGAGCGGCCTGTCGCCGGTTCGCTCACCTGCAGCTTCGCCGTCAGAATCGGCACCTCTTTCGGTGCGCGTTCCTGCAACAGGAGTTCGGCGGCCTCGATCACCTGATCACTGTGAAAGCGCTCCCGCAAGCGACCTTCGAACACGACGTTCGAAATGGCCAGTATCGACATGCCGTGGTGATGCGCCATGTAGTTCCGTACCACAACCGATTTGGTGTTCTCCGGCAGTCGGCTTGGTGTAAAGTCGACGGCGTCATAGAACCCATAGTCTCCCAGCGCCCCGTATGTTCGTAAACGCCTGAGATTCTCAAGGGCTGCGCGCGGCTGAAACTGACTGGCCAGCAGTGAGGCGTAGGGGGCGATCACGATATCTTTCGACAGACCCCGCTTCATCCCTAGTGATGGCACGCCGAAGTTTGAATACTGATAGGTCATCTCGCGATCGCGTGCATTGAAGGCGGCTTCGGAGATGCCCCAGGGAATGCGCAGCCGACGTCCGTATTCAATCTGACGTTTGACGATGAGCCCGTTTGTCTGATTGAGAATGCCGCCCTGCTGCTCCTGCATGACCAGTGGCGGCATGAGATACTCGAACATTGACCCCGACCAGGAGACCAGCGCGCCGAGCGAACCGATAGGCACTATTGGGCGCCCAAGGCGGAACCAGTGCTCGGTTGGCACATCGCCCTTCGCTATCGCGAACAGGCTCGTCAGGCGGGCCTCCGAGGCCAGCAGATCGTAGCAGGCATCATCGAGGGCATCCTCATCCGGCCGATAACCGATAGCCAGCAGACGGCGATCCTGTCGCATGAGGAAGGCAAAATCCATTGAAAAGGCAATCAGCCTGGCCCTGTCGCGAAGTGTTATGAGATCCTCGCGAAGTTCTTCCACCGAAGCCTGATCGAAGCCTGTGTCGGCCACCCCAGCCTCACAGGTTCTCGTCAATATGGCGGCCCATTTCGCTACCGATCTGGTCGCCTTGGACTGAATCTCATGGTTCAACTCCTTGGCAAGCTTCTCGACATCCCGTGACATGCGGTGCAGCTGGCCAACCCGAATCGACGTCGATTCCGGCTGCGTTGCAATCCTGGTGGTCGTCGTTCTGAAGCTCTTGATGCTGTCTTCGAGCAGACGACGCAGTGGGCGAATCGTGCGGCGATCATCCGGCACGGCGGCCAGTTCTTCGTCGACGATCGCGGAGACATCTGCAATACCGTCGAAACCAGCCTGAAGATAGGCGGATGGCGCTTCAGCCCACTCCCTGCAGGCTGACGACAGGGCAATGAGATGACCAGCGAGGTTGCCGCTGTCGACGCTGGATACATACCTGGGCAAAAGCGGCGTCAGGGTGCGTGTGTCGTACCAGTTGTAGAGATGGCCCCTGTGTTTCTCCATCTTCGTCAGGGTGGCCAGGGTCTTTTCCAGTCTGGCGATCATGTCTTCCATGCTGATCCAGCCGAAATCACGCGCGGAGATGACTGATAGCAGATATACCCCGATGTTCGTCGGCGAGGTGCGTCCGGCGACGACCGGCTTGGGGATTTCCTGGAAGTTGTCCGGAGGCAGGAAATTATGCTCGCCGGTCACGAAGGTTTCGAAATAGGCCCAGGTGCGTCGCGCGATCTTGCGAAGCTCAGCTCGCTCAGACACAGTGATCTGGAGCTTGTCCGAGGTTTCAAGGGGTTGGCTCACCATCCAGGCCACCACCGGTGAGAGCACCCACAGCGCGCAGAAGATCAGCGCCAGGGGTAGGGCTTCCGGGTGCAGCTGAAAAGTAATTGCCGCTGCAAGGCCGGCCAGGACGACTGCCCCCCACATGCCGCGATAGTAATCGAGCAGGCTTCGATGCGCTTCAGCCTGAGCCTGTGCAGCGGTGCGCCATTCCAGCAACTTACGCCTGCTGACGAACACGCGATACAGCGACCGAAGGATGGCATCCGCCATCATCGTGGCAGTGTGTGCAGTAAATATGATCCGCAGCAGGACCTGTCCGGTGGTGGAGACGAGCTCACTGCCGAGATAATAGAAGTGAGCCCTCGGCACAGTCTCGATCTTGCCTGGAAAAACACCCTTGATCAGCCCCAGGGTAGGAGAAACGAAGAGGCTGATGACGAGCACGATCTGCCAGAGCGTCGCCAGCCCCAGGGGCAGCAGCCCCCACCCCAGCACGGAAGCCAGAATCCATGCCCCTGGTATCAGTGAGCGGCGCAGGTTGTCGAGCATCTTCCAGCGACCGATCTTAGATATGGGTAGGCGCTTGCTGAAAATGAATGGAAGCAGCTGCCAGTCTCCGCGGGTCCAGCGATGCTGTCTGCCCGCCTCGACCTCATACTCCACCGGAAAATCTTCGATGAGTGCGACATCAGACACCAGTGCGCTGCGGGCTATACTGCCTTCAAGCAGATCGTGGCTGAGAATCGAATTTTCCTTTACCCGATCGCTGAGCAAAGTGTCGAAAGCGTCGACGTTATACAGGCCCTTACCTGTAAAGCTGCCTTCGCCGGTCAGATCCTGGTACACATCGGACACTGTAAAGACGTAGGGGTCCAGGCCTCTGTTCTTGGAAAAAATGCGCTGGAAAACCGATGACTCCTTGCCTGCGGTCAGCGAGGGCGTCACCCGCGGTTGCAGAATTGCGTAACCGCTGGTCATCCTGCCTGTCGCTTCATCGATAACGGGCGTACACAGTGGATGGGCCATTTTGCCCACCAGCTTGTTTATAGCGTCCCGTGTGAGCCGAGTGTCCGCATCGAGCACCATGACGTACTGAATGGCTTCAGGCAGAGCTTGTGCCGGTGGCAGATAGGTGGTGTCCGGATCTCCTCTGAGCAGGCGATTGAGCTCGATGAGTTTACCTCGCTTGCGCTCCCAGCCCATCCAGCAGCCTTCGGAAGCATTGAACAGGCGTTTCCGATGCAGAAGGAAGAATCGGTTCCGGCCGTCTGCGGTATAACGTGCCCGCAGCTCGGCCATCTGGTCCTGGGCATAATCGAGCAGTTCGACATCAGCATTGCTTTTTTCTTCGGCTGAATCGCGCCAGTCACTCGCCAGCGCGAAGTAGATCTCTCCCTGCGGATTGGCCAGATAGTGAACCTCGAGCCCTCTGATGAGGTCGTCGATCACGTCTCTTGATGTGATCAGACAGGGCACGACCACCAGGGTTCTGGCAGAGGCCGGAGGACCATCGAGAAATTCGAACCCGACCAGACGTGAGGGCGGCTTGATCAAGGTCACGATAGTGTTGAAAAGTCCGGTAGCCGCTTCGCTCGCCGGCAGAGCAAACAGAAGGCAGAGCACGACCGCTGCCCAGGTGCCGGTGCCCGCCGCCGTCAGCATATTGAAGGCGCCGACGATGACGAGGATGGTGAAGATGACGATGGGGGCCGCAATCGACCACCAGCCCAGCGCCCGATAGGCTCTGCGCAGCCTCAGGAACAGCGGCACTGTGCAGTCGATGTCCTGCTCGAGACTCTGACGGAGCTTGCCGATGAAATACTCACCCACATCGGCCTGGCTGCCCTGAGACAGCGTGACGGCACGCTCGGTGACCGCTGTTTCACTCAATGAGGATTGTCTGGCCAACCACTCGATCGCCGAGCGGTACTGGTTCTGTGAGTTGAAATCGAGCGCTCCAAAATTGGAGTGCTGGGTGAGGTAGGCATCGATACGACTGACCTGGGTAAACCATTTGGTCCAGTCGATATCGTTGATCGTGCGCAGGCTGCGAATGATATTGCCGATCCTGACGTTTTCGGCAGACAGGCGGTGCTGCTCGGAAACCAGCACTTCTTCGGCGTCACTGCCCCTCGCCTCAAGACATTGTTCCAGCCAGATCAGTGTCTCTTCTGCGCCTGCGGAAGATTCTCTCAGGCGGTAGAGCAGCTGGCTGGCGAAGGCGTCGTTTTCGGCAGCAGTCGCCAGGCTTTCGTGCAGGATCTGCCGTGACTCAGCGGTCTCGGCCGACACCAGTTTGTCGGCCGCCTCGTTAGCCTGTAGCCGCATTTGCCTGGCAAGTTCGAGGCCTGTTGCAAGTCTTCTCAGATCTTCGATCAGTACGAAACGAAGCACTGATGGAATGGCCCAGAGCTCGCCGATCCTGAAGGCATCGACATGCTGGAAGGCCTGCACCATGTGGGTAAGCCGTCGAAGCGTTACTTCGCAGTGGGAGTGGGCGTTATATAGCCAGGCAAAAGCCATGGCTCGTGGCGCCTTGCCTGCCTCCACAATATCCATTTCCGGGAGTTCCCGGTAAAAACGTTGTGGCAGATCCCGTCTCACCTGACGGATGTTCTCTTCTATGAGGTAGAAGTTATCCAGCAGCCATTCGCCCGCCGGCGGGAACAGTTCCTTGGCTTCGGCCGCCTTGAAAATGGCGAGGTAAACATCAGTGATGATGCGCTTGTTTTCATCCTGCCGGCGGGTGAGATTGAATGCCGAATAAGCGGGTAGTTGAATCGATGCCGTGGCTGCGAGATGCTCGCCGCATCGAGCCAGTTCTTCGAGAGAGTAGTATTCCGCCTGAACTGAAACAGGCTTGCTGTTGTTCCTGGTATATTCCATCCATGTCTGTCCACGTTGCAGCTGTCATGACCAACCCTGGGGACTGCTCCTGCTGAAACCTGCGTTTCAGGAAGACCTCGAGGACTTATAACGATATGTCTGACTGCATGGATTGCAGCCAATTGCAGCTAGCATACCACTAGCGCCGTCAATACTGGGCGAAGGTGATACGAAATGGCCCTTCAGGGGGCAGGAATAGTTAGTGAGCGCTCGAAATCTTCTGCTGGCAAGGGGACACCATAGAGATAGCCCTGATAGCTGCGGCAACCGAGCCGCAGCAGCACACCGCGGTGCTGCTCCGTTTCGACACCTTCGGCTATCACGGTGTAGCCGAGGTTTTCTGCCAATGCGATGATGGCCTTGCTCAGGCTGGCATCACTGTGCTCGTCTTGCAGTTCGTGAACCAGGCTTCGATCGATCTTGAGCTGTTCGATCGGAAGCTGCTTGAGGTGGGCCGGGGACGAATAGCCCGCGCCGTATCGATCCAGAGAAAAATGCACGCCCTGGCTTTAAAGTGCGATCATCTTGTCGTGAATATCTTCCAGAGACGACGCCTCCATTGGCTCGTTGATTTCGAGCTTGAGACGTCGAGGATCAGCGCCCGTAGTAGTCAAGGCGTTGCAGACAAGGCTCACGAAATTTGGATCCGAGAACTGCGAGGCGCTGATATTGACCGACAGGGTCAGGTGAGACAATTGCGGCTGCTCGGCCCACAGTGCTAGCTGAGTGCAAGCCGCTTCAATAACCCATTGTCCAATCGGCAGGATGAGATGACATTCCTCGGCCAAGGGCAGGAAGCTGGCGGGGAGCACCGTACCAATGTCCGGATGTTGCCAACGTAGCAGCGCTTCTGCGCCCGTGGCCTGGTTATCGGCATCCATCTGGACCTGGTAAAAGAGCCTGAAATCCTGACGCTTCAAAGCCTGGCGTAGTTGCTGCTCCATTTCCGAGCGAGCCCTGACGGCTGCATCCATGGCAGGATCGAAGAAGACAGTCTGATTGCCGCCTGCCGCTTTCGCCTGGTACATAGCCATGTCCGCCTGCTTGAGTAACTCCTCGAGCGGCTTGTCTTCATCGTAGAACAGCACGGCACCGGCGCTCGGGCTGCACTTGTACAGAATCTCGCGAGACTCGCCGAGTAAATATGGCTGGTTCACCTGGGTGCGTATTTTCTCGCTCATCATCTCTGTGAACGCTGCTGCAGAGGCTTCATCCCCACCAAGATTTTCCAGCACCACCACGAACTCATCGCCACCCCAGCGGGATACTGTGTCGCTGTCACGCACGCAGCCCTTGATGCGCAGCGCTACCTCTTGCAACAACATATCTCCGATATGGTGCCCAGCCGAATCGTTCAGCTTCTTGAAATGGTCCAGATCGATGAACAGAAGGGCGCCATGGCTGTGCAGACGCTTGTTGGCCAGTCGAGCGTGTTCCAGTCGGTCCTGTAGCAAACGCCTGTTTGGCAGCTGCGTGAGGGGATCGTAAAAGGCGAAGTGGCTGATTTCCTTGTCGTGTGCCTTGCGTGCGGAGTTGTCGCGGAGCATGCAGATGAACTGACGCAGGTGTCCACGATGAAACTCGGACACCACCAGCTCAGTTTCCAGTATCGAGCCCTGGCCTGTCTGCGCAGAGACCTCATGGCGAAAACCGATATTTCGGCTGACCCAATGTGAATCCGTGCTGTCTTTGCCTGGTCCAGTGGTGGCTGCCTGGCTCGGAAACAGAATATCGATCTTGCTACCGATCAGATCGTGCGGCTCGTATGCGAACATATCGAGGGCCGCTCGATTGACAGCATCAATAGTGCCGTCTGGCTCAATGATAAAGATGCCATCGATGATGTGATCCAGCACGGCCTGAACCCGGGCACTGGGAGTGCCGCTTTGAGTTTTCTCCTGGCTGTCTGGCGCAGGCGCGCCCCCGTCGGCTGGAGCGTACGGTATTTTTTCCCGCACATTGGTGCCGGTGGCCCTTATTTCGTTCTCTACGCTTGCGGCGAAATCCCGTAATGCCTGGCACTCACCGGAGGTGAGGCTACGGGGTCTCGGATCGAAAATGCAGAAGGTGCCGAGTTTATATCCTGCTGCCGTACAGACAGGCTTCGCCGCATAGAAGCGGATGTAGGGTGGGCCGGTGACCAGTGGATTGTCCCTGAATCGTTCATCCTCCAGGGTATCTGGAATTTCGAAGATCTCGTCACCGAGAATGGCATGACCACACAGCGAGATGTCTCGGCTGGTTTCGAGCACATCTGCACCCTGACAGGACTTGAATCGCTGGCTTTTGTCATCGAGAAGCGAGATAAGTACCGTCTCGACCCCGAATAGCTGTTTTGCCAGCCGTGTCAGTCGGTCGAAACGTTCTTCAGCCGGTGTGTCCAGGAGACCTGTGGCACGAAGCGCAGCCAGACGCTGCAACTCGTTTTCCGGCTTTTCGGGCGCCTTCATGTGGTGCACTCCGATCAAGGTTCAATGATGGAGACAGCAGCGGTCAGCATCACCCCAGTTCCCAAGACGCCCCAGATGGAACGCTTGTAGTCCGGCAGAATACTGGCCGACGCAAAATACTAAACCATCCATAAGTTATAGACCACAATTTGGGAAGCGTGTCACGTTCGGCGTTGAAGAAATCGTCTGACAACCTCTTGTCGTACCGCTGATCACTGCAGCAAATGAAATAAGGAGAATAGACATGGCTATACAGCAAAAAGAACTGCATGAAGATGGTTTACCAGGACATGAAAGCCACCTTGAGCCAAAACCGGACTGGGAGCCTCGCTTCCGGGGATCGGACCGGCTGAAGGATAAAGTGGCTATCGTCACCGGGGCGGATAGTGGCATAGGCAGAGCGGTGGCAGCCCTGTATGCCAGGGAAGGTGCCGACGTCGTCATCGTTTACCTGAAGGAAACCGATGACGCCAGAAAGACTGCATCTATTGTCGAAAACGAAGGCCGCCAGTCGCTGACGCTCGAAGGCGATCTCGGCGATCCGCAATTTTGCGAAACCGTAGCCAGCAAGACGATGGACAAGTTCGGCAAAATCGACATCCTGGTGAATAACGCCGGGGAACAGCACCCAGACAAGTCGATAAACACGATCACGGAAGATCAATTGCGGCGTACTTTCCAGACCAATATCTTTTCTATGTTCTTTCTCACCCAGGCCGTCAGACCGCATCTCAAGAAAGGCGCAGCCATCGTCAACTGCACGTCAGTCACAATGTACAAGGGGAGCCCAGAACTACTGGATTATTCGGCAACCAAAGGCGCGATTACCGCGTTTACCCGATCGCTGTCGGAGAACCTGATTGGTGATGGCATCCGTGTCAATGCCGTGGCGCCGGGGCCCATCTGGACGCCGCTCAATCCTTGCGGTGGAGCCAGTGAGGAAAAACTGGATGACTTCGGTGAAGGCACACCCATTGGTCGGCCGGGGCAGCCCAATGAAGTAGCGCCGAGCTTCCTGTTTCTGGCCTGTGAAGATGCCAGCTATATGTCAGGGCAGGTCATGCACCCCAATGGCGGGGTCGTCGTCGGGGGGTAAGGTAGAGTGGGCCGGGTAAAGCTGCTGCCCGGCCCCGCTGGAGATGCGCTAGCACCCTAGTGCGACATACTCATACTCTTTTTCGCCTGAGTACGGACAGCCTCCTCATACCAGGCCTTTACTCTGTGGAGATGGCTCTCTTCCTGTCTTAAGGCCTGCTGGAATTGCGCCGTCATGTCATCGAGACCGAGATCCTCCGTGAGCTTGATCAACACCTCCCAGGCCGCATTATCGGTGGACTCGATAATCACCAGCATCTGCAGACACTGTGAAATGGTGGTGCGAGGATCGTTCAGCACCTGTTGAACCCCCATGGCCGCCACTCCGCTGACGTCTGCATCTGGCGTCATCGCAGTCGGATCTGCGCCCATGGACTCGATAGCTTTCTTCAGCATCTGGAAATGTTCGAGCTCTTCGTCCCTTATTTCCCGCAGCTCGTCCATGGGCACCCGAATACCCTGCTCCTTCAGCTTGGCCTCGCACTTGAGTATGAAGCTTTCATAGAAGCGTACGCCGGTACGTTCAAAGGCAAGACGTTCGCCAAGTTTGTTGATGAGCATCTCGGGATTATTGCCTTTGAGCTTGTCCATCATCGACTTGAAAGCGCCCTTTATGCTGCCTGGTAGCGGCACAGAACCTACGGCATCTGAGTCCTGGATGTATTGGCGCCGGATCTGCTCATACGAATAGCCATCTTCGTGCTTCTGGTCGATGTTGGTATACTGCTCGGCGCCTTCGATCATCGCCTTGCTGTCGATAGGCGACATGTCGATACCGGTGAGATTACTGCCCATTTTTGTTGATTTTTCCATGATGATCTCCTCATTGGTGAAGGTTCGAAATTCAGGCTGGCTGCCTACTTTTTTCAGTGGCCTTGCCCGGCTGGCCACCTTTTTCAGCCCTGCCAGCGATCTCTGTGCCTGGTTGCCACTTGTAGTCCGCTGAAACAGCTTCAGATGGTGAACCTTCAGAATTGATGTGCTTGCGATAAGCCTGGGTAGCTTCCGTTTCTTTCATTCGATCCACAAACTCAGTTCCCGCCGCACTCATCTCAAGCTCCTTCTCTAATGTCGTGCGCACGAATTCACGCTGACTCTCGAAGGGGATCGGGTCTGGCAGAATTTCCGGCAGAATTTCTGCAGGATCTCGACGCTCGTATTTCTTGAACAGTTCCGTGACCACATTCAAATGTCCAAGTTCATAATCAAGGAAGCGCTCCCAGATTGCCTTGATGCGTGGATTGGTTTCGGCCTCCAGGCAGCTGTAGTAGTTGTAGACCTCATTAGCCTCGTACAGCATCCACTTCTCCAGCCATGTTTCGTTCGGATCGATGATCGAACCGTATTGAGTCACGTGCTGTTCTTCGATAGACGCGATTTCTGCATAAAGCTGGCGAGCTACGGGATCGGCAAAGGTTGGTCCGATATTCATGTAGTAGTCGCGCGTCTGATACTCACCTGACATGATGGTCAAGGCATTCATCTTGCTAATCGGCTTGGCGGTCTCGCGATCATAATGATCACGCAGATCATCAGTGGGATGACGATGCTCGACGATGGTCGGACGCCCTGGCGCAACATCGGTGTAACACTGCAGGATGTTGTTGGCGTCTTTGCCTTCGACGCGGTCGAGCAAGGCGGAATAGCGATACATGTGATCGAAATCTTCCAGCAAGCCGAATCGATAGACCTGCGCCAGATAAGGATCAGGCTCCTGCTGGGCGATCGCCGCCGTGACTTCGATGGCAACCTGCTCGTAACCAATGGTGGTTTCGATGGGCGAGTGATCGCCCGAGAGCAACCAGTTGATCATGGTTTGCTGGTGATGTTCGACTCGCCTGATCTGCGCGAGCGGTGAGCGTAGTTCTCCATTCATTTGTGCACACATGTGCTGGAAGCGGTTGGCCTGCTGTTCGACACCGTTCATGAGAATAACGCGCACACGGGTGAACGCATCATCATCAAGCTTGCTGAGCGGCTTTTGAACGAGTTCCTTCCAGGTGAATTTCTGCTGGTCGAGTGGCGTACCTTTGTTATCGAATAATCTTACGGACATGGCGTCCTCCGTGGAAATGGCTCTTGTTTTCAGGAATGACCAGACGAAAAAAGCAATGTTCGTGCCTCCTGTTCGCCGAGATAGACGCGGGGGTTTGCAGGGATGGCGATCCAGTTTCCGGCAGACAATTGTATAAAGTGACTGTAAGACTTACAGGTCCGATAAAGCAGTAGACCTACCCACGCTTTTTTGCACACCTTGCGGTATGGTTGTGGCAGGAGTGTTCCATCAAGCATCATTCACACGCATAACGAGACAATGACTAAACCTATGAAGCGCATGGTTCTGATCTGCCTGCTGCAGCCGCTGGTCGCCTGTACCGTGGTCTCGCCACTCACCGACGAGTTCAAGGTGCTCTCCGAAGTGCCGCTGGCGCCGGCGAAGCTGGTCGCCTTCGACACCAGCGACGGCCTTGAACTGGCGTATCGAGCTTATGTGCCGAAAACACAGCCGAAGGCGGTGCTGGTGTTCTATCACGGCAGCGGTGTCCACAGCGGGGCTGGCTACCAGACCATGGGGCACCGTCTGCAGCAACTGGGCATTGCGACCTACATGCCTGATATTCGGGGGCATGGTCATTCGCAGGGCGACCGGGGCGATACAACTGAGCCCGAGCGTATCTGGCAGGATGCTGAAGAGTTTATCGAGTTTGCGCACGCTCAGCACCCTGGCCTTGCGTTGACTGTCGGCGGCCACGCCTCTGGAGCAGGGCTCACGCTCAACGTACTCGACAGTATGTCGAAACCGCTGCCGGTAGATGGCGTTGTCATGCTCGCGCCCTATTTCGGCTATGGCGCCGCCACTGAGAACGAGGCCAACGACATGCCGTTTGCCAATCCGGACTTCAGCAAGTTCCTGCTCAATGGTGTGAACGACGACTGGTTCGAGCATAGCCCGGCTGTCGGCTTCAACTACCCGGACATCGTGCGTGACCAGGATCCTCAGTTGATCGACAGCATGACGATTGCCATGTCCAAAGCATTGACGCCAGAAGATCCAGGAGAAGCGCTGGCAGGAATCGAGGTCCCCATCGGGATATGGCTCGGTGAAGATGATGTCGAGTTCGACACAGCGAAGGTGGTGCAGTTCGTATTGGACGCAAATCCCAAGGCGGAGCTGACTGTGGTCGACGACGAGGGTCATCTCACAGTCATGCTCTCCTCTGCAGAGGCTATAGCTCAGTGGGTACTTGGCCTCGGGCAGTAGGTCTCAGTCAACTTCGCTGACCTGATGGCAGCGGTTGATCCGAAGCTGGTAGTCGAGGGTCAGGAAGGTCAGGGCGAAGCGCTCTGCCTGTGTAGGCGAGCCTTGCGAAAGATATCTGACCGTCCGCCAGGGCGACAGGTTGAATATCCGGTTCATGAGGCTGGTCGAATGACCATGGCGATACAGTCGCTGGGCCGCATCAAAGACGTTGACGGCACTCGGATCGCTGAGACTGAAATGAGCACTGGCATGTCGCACCGCCCTTGGAAGCCTCGAGTCTGAGCGAAGCAGGGTTCTGAGTTCATCAGCGCTGCCATTGGCCAGGCAGGTATTGAGCGCCGAGTGCAGCGTGTTCAGAGCCGGGAAGAGTACGGTACAGCCGTGCGTACTGGCGGTGATGAAAAGCCTGCGGGCAATATCGGGCAAGAGCCATTTGAACTCGATGAAGCGATCGATTTCTGCATCGCTGACCGCACTGCCCAGTCGGGGCGCCAATGACTGTTGCGCGGCTGTTCGAATACTCCGAGCCGTCTGGCCAGCAAGCGCTTTTCTATAGCGACGCCGCAGCAGATTCTGGTACAGGGGCTGGGCCGGCGAACCAGCTGCGTCGACCGGTGCGCCAAGATCGCAGCAGAACACGGCACCTTTATGTTGGCGAAATTGATGCCGGTAAGACAGCTCCCAGCTCATGTCCGAAGGAGAACCAAGCGCGCGACTATATTTCGGCGTCGCCAGAAAGGCCTCAGGCGTACCGAAGGTCGTGGCCGGTTCATCCAGCTTGAGTGAGAGGGGAAACTGCATGCGTACTTCCAGGCCTGCAGCTAGCGCCGATACCGAAAGAGACTCAATATCAACCCTGACCTCGTTGAGTCGTTGCTGAATGCGCACGCGCTGTCCTGCTTCGAGCCGATAGATGCCCTGATACAGGGTTTCGCTTCCGGAGAGAAGGCCTGTGGCGAGAAACTCGCTCAGGTGGCCCGCATGGAGTGTGGTGTCGGATGTCATCGTCGTCAGGAAGTGCAGCGAAGACGAAAAGACGACAGCCTGATTCACCCGGCGGTAGTAGAGTGGGGCCACGCCAGCCTGGTCACAGCTCAGCAGAATGTCGCCTTGCGGTGTGACGCAGGCCATCGCGAAGCTGCCATACGAAGGCGCCTCAGCGGCCGGTCCGGCATCAGGCACAGTCTTCAGGGGCTCACGTGTCCGGCCGGGGGCAGCCATGACGCCTGTCCAGGCGCAGCCACTGCTATCGGCGCTAGTGGTGTCGTGCAGGCTGTCGATGCGCTGCGAGGGGGGGGCGGGATGTTGATGTGCTGTTAGCGCCCGAGCAAGCTCACAGGTGAAGAGATGTTCGATATAGTGCAGCAGCAGGCCTTGCTGATTTCTTGGACAGACCACCCCCATGATTTCCACAGCGCCGCGTTTCATGAGGCAGCCTTCTCGAAGGCGACCTTCTGCACTTTCAGCAGGGCGTTGAGCCACAGTGTAATTTCATTCGCGGCGGCTCTGACGATACCGAGATGAGTCGTCTCTGGTACCAGGATCATTCGATTCTGCGGGTGAAATGGTACATACCAGCGCTGAGCGGCCTCTATGCAGAGCGGAGTGGTGATCTCGTCATCCCGGCCTATCGTCAGGAAGAGCGGCTTGTGCAGGCTGCCAAGAATGTCCAGGTAATTCCTGGCCGTCAGTGATTCCATCATTCTGAAACTATACTGACGCACCCTGTCGTCCACCTGCTCGAGGTCGGATCCCACAGGGAAGTAGATTGTCTTCATGTGACCCAGGATCGGCACGACCTTGCAGAGTAGCGCCCGCATCAGTGACACCTTGAACAAGTGCCTGTGGATGTGACGAGGTGCTGGGTCATGAGCGCTTTCTCGCCGCCAATGGCTCAGCCGGAACAGCAGGCGGTTCAAACCGAAGTCCGTACGCGCAGACTCGATACTGGCAGGGAATACTGGCGACATCAGCACGAGGCCGCGGAGTGACTGATCGCTGTACTTGTCGACGTACCGAAGCGCTACGGTCGCGCCAGCCGAGTGACCGGACAGGATGATTGGTGTATGGGGATGCTTGTGACGGATCACCTGGATGATGTCTGCAACATCGTCTTCCAGCTGACCGATATAAGCGACTGTGCCTCTGGGCCCAAGGGAATCGCCATTACCACGAAAGTCCAGCAGATAGGTGGTAAAGCCCTGCGCTGCCAGTGTTTCACCATAGGACAGGTAGAGCGTGCTGTTGTAGGAGCTGCCATGGAGATGAAGAACGACGGCATGTTCAGCACCCGAGCCGAACAGGCGCAGCGCCAGGCGGCAGCCATCACGTGCGTAAAGATCGAGCAGCTGAAATTCAGCGGGTGTGTGCATCCCTGTACTTTCCGTTTGCGTAGACGCCGCCTCTCCGTTCCAGATGGAGCCAGGAATCCGGGGTCAGCTTTTTATAGAAATACCTTATCTGGCAAAGTGTACAGTAGCTGGGGGGGCTGAAATGTGATCTGCTGCGGATACCGGTCAGGGCAGGGCGGGCAGTGGTTGGCAGTTTCAGCGTTTGCGACGGAAGTCCCAGGGCGGCTGCGGATCGGAGTGTTGCCAGAGACCGCTTCCTGCAGTTCGGGCAGCCAGTTCGGCAATGGCATAGGCCCTTTGGTCTTCGGGGCTCTGATCTTTCAGATAGTGTTTGTAATGCCAGGCGAGACCCATGCGAATCTGCGTCAATCCGGCATCCTCCCCAGCAACGACGACCTTGCCAATGATGCGGTCGTAGCGGTCACGCTTGTGCCATTCGACCTCAACAGCTTTGTTGAACACAAGGTCGGCCATGTTCGATCGTGACACCTGTCCAAAGGCCTGCCTCCGCTCTGGAGCGTCGATACCCCCAAGACGAATCTTGTGCTGCCTTCGCTGATCGTCCAGTAGGGTGATAGTGTCGCCGTCGGCAACGCTGACTACGATGCCTTTGAGCACCTCCGCAGCGAGGTGCTGTGAAAACACGAGGGCAAGCCACAAGGCCAAGGCCCTGCTCGCGCCTGAAGATCTGCTTTTCATACTCAGCCTTGGTGCGTGGTCACTCCGCAGATGATTCCGCATCGTAACCCTGAAGCCTTGGACCTGACCAGCCCGTTTCAGGCTGCTGCGGTAACAGGTGCGGACGACTTTGCCCTGAGCAGCAGGTACAGCAAGGCCGTGACCGTCGTGCCGGCAGCAATTGCTCCCAGGTAGAGCAATACTGGCGTTATGGCGTTGGGAATGAACAGCACGAAAATGCCGCCATGAGGGGCCATCAGCTTCGCGCCGACCAGCATGGACAGGGCGCCGGTCGTCGCGCCACCGACGATGCAGGCAGGAATGACCCTGATGGGATCTTTCGCTGCAAAAGGAATGGCGCCTTCGGAGATGAAGCACAGTCCCAGAACAAAGGCTGCCTTGCCCGCTTCCTGCTCTGTCTGATTGAACTGGCGTTTACGGATGAAGGTAGCCAGCCCGAGCCCCAGAGCCGGCACCATGCCCGCCGCCATGATAGCGGCCATTGGGGCGTAGGTCTGGCTGGCCAGCAGCCCGACCCCAAAGGTGTAGGCCGCCTTGTTGACCGGCCCGCCGAGATCGAAGCACATCATGGCGCCAAGGATAATGCCGAGCACAACGGCGTTAGTAGATCCCATGCTCTGCAGGAAGCCGGTGAGACTGGACATGACCGCCGCTACCGGCGTACCAACAACGTAAATCATGATCAGTCCGGTCGCCAGACTTGCCAGCAAGGGCACGATCAGGATGGGTTTGAGCGATTCGACCGACTTCGGCAGTCGAATATAGGTCACGAGGCTCTTGGCAATATAACCAGCGATGAAGCCAGCGAGTATGCCGCCAAGGAAACCTGCGCCAAGCGAGCTGGCCAGCATGCCACCAATCAGGCCAGGTGCGAGACCCGGCCGGTCAGCGATCGAAAAGGCAATATAGCCCGCCAGAACCGGAATCATCAGTGCGAACGCAGTTTCGCCGCCGATCATCATGAGTGCGGCTGGCAGGCTGCCTTCTTCCTTGAAGGCTTCGATGCCGAACACGAACGAGAGCGCGATGATCAGACCACCCGCGACGACCACCGGCAGCATGAAGGAGACGCCGGTCATCAGGTGCTTGTAGACACCCGCCTTTTCCTTGGCAGAATCCGGGGCTGCACCTGCTTCAGCGCTTTCGGTTCTGGCGCTGGTGAGCGCGGTATTGATGATGTCTTTAGGCTTCTTCAGTGCTGCGCCGGTACTACAGCGATATATCCTCTTCCCGGTGAAGCGCGTGGCATCCACCTCGATGTCGACGGCCAGAATGACCAGATCGGCATCGGCAATGTCTTCATCGGTGAGCGCATTGGCTGCGCCGACCGAGCCACGGGTCTCGACCTTGATACGATGGCCAAGCTCGGCACCTGCAGCCTGTAGCGCTTCAGCTGCCATGAAAGTGTGGGCTACGCCCGTGGGGCAGGCGGTCACAGCAACGATTTTTTTAGCTGTCTCGGCTTGGGTGCCGCCAGTAGACTTGGCAGTCGCCTGGGCGGCCGCGCCGACCGATGCCCCGGCAGTGCTTTGAGCCTGCTGAATGCTGGCTTCACGATCCGCCAGTTGCAGCCACTGCATGGGGTCGGTCAGGCAGGCCGCGACCCCGCCTCGAAATACGCGCTTGCCAACGAAACGCCCAAGGTCCACTTCGCCATCAGCTGCCAGGATGACCAGATCAGCAGCTGCAATCTGTTCGGCGCTGAAGGCCTGGAGTGGCTGGACACTGGAATGAATTTCAGTGGTGACGGCCCAATTCAGCTCAGCAGCAGCACTGGTCAGCGCAGTTGCGGCGAGATAGCAGCTGGTCAGGCCGGCTGGGCACTGCGTCAGAATCAATACGTTCATGAGGACACCTCAAAACGAAAATGGAAGTGGCTTCACAGTCACTTGTTGTTGTAGTTGTTTGAGTTCTGCCGGGCTGGTCGCGCCAACACCGATCTGGCTGACCGCCATGGCTGACAGCGCTGTGGCCAGTCGAAAAGTCTCTTCGAGTGGCAGCTGTTTCGAGAGCCCGTAGCTCAGCCCTGCCACCATGCTGTCGCCGGCACCGACGGTGCTGACAACTGTCACTTCTGGTGGGATCGCCTGCAATGACGCTTGCCGGTTATACCAACGCGCCCCACGCCCGCCATCCGACAGCACTACATGCTCGATGCCTTGCGCCAGCAGATCGCGAATCACTGCCTCCTGGTCCTGCTGCGTGATGAGTTCACGACCAGCTAGTTGCGACAGCTCTTGCACGTTGGGCTTGATGAGAAAAGGCGCGGCCTCGATCACGGCTTGCAGTGCTGCACCGCTGGTATCGACAATAACGCGATGCCTGCGTGTCTTGAGCTGCGACGTTAGCTCGGCATAAGTTCGCGGTTCGAGCCCCTGAGGCAGGCTGCCACTGAGCACGAAGAAGTCAGCGACATCATCGAGAGCACTCAGCTGCAGGCGCAGGCTCGTCATCGCAGCCTCAGACATCTTCAGACCTGGCGAATTGACATCCGTGATCCGGCCATCCTGCTCAGAGATCTTGACGTTGATGCGGGTGGCGCCGGTGGTGTAACTGAAATGGTTCTCCATCCGGAGCTCATCGAAGAGCGAATCAAAAGGCTGCCTGTTATCCAGGCCGAGAATACCGGTGACGCATACAGCCTGATCGAGCGCACGCAGGACCAGCGCAACGTTGATGCCCTTGCCAGCTGGCCGGAGATGTTCCTGCGAAGCCAGATTGACCTCTCCCGTCTGCAAGCGCTGGACCTGCAGCGTAAGGTCCAGTGCCGGATTCAGAGTGACTGTGACGATGGGCCGCCGCGTGCCCTTTGCCGAAGTTGACACTGCCTCAGACATGAGCGTGCTCCCTGGTCTGGGAAGCCGGGGCCAGTAGCTCGCGAACTGCCTCGCTGCTCTCTGCCACCAGAGCCCGTGCAGCCAGTGACCTGGCATCGGGGAGTGAAATCGTGCGCAGGCGCGCTTTGATTCGAGGAATTGCCCGGGCAGACATACTCAGCTCTCGTACCCCAAGCCCGGTGAGAATGGTGGCGCCCAGCGGATCCGATGCCAGCTCACCACAGACGCCAACCCAGATACCATGTCGGTCAGCAGCCTGAACGGTCAGATCGATGAGTTTCAGCACGGCAGGACTGATCGCATCTGCTTGACGAGATAACACAGGATGTCCACGATCGATCGCCAGGGTGTACTGCGTGAGATCGTTGGTGCCCACGGAAAAGAAGTCCAGCTCCGGCGCAAAGGCCTCTGCCATCAGGGCAGCCGACGGCACTTCGATCATGATGCCGAGTTCGATCTGAGCTTCTGGATAGCCAGCAGCGACCTCGCGATAGATCGCTCTGATCTGTCGCCACTCATTCAGATCGGTCACCATGGGAAACATGATTCTGAGCAGACGCCCATTGGCCGCTCGCAGCAGCGCATGCAACTGGCGTTTCAGGGTGTCCGGGTAGCGCAGTGACAGCCGGACGCCGCGAATGCCGAGAAAGGGGTTTTCCTCCTCGTCCATCGGCATATAGGGCAGGGGCTTGTCTCCGCCGATATCAAGGGTGCGGACTATGAGCGGGCGCTCAGAGCCGAGCTGATCCATGACGCTGGCATATTCCGCCTGCTGGGCTTCTATGGATGGCTCCTGCGCGTGCGCCATATAGATGAATTCGGAGCGGAACAGTCCGACACCCTCACAGCCAATTTCGATGGCTGCATTAACCGCTTTTGCAGCCGTCAGGTTAGCCATCACTTCTACCCGGTGGCCATCGGTGGTAATGGCTGGTTCGAGGCGCTGAGCATGCGCCTGCTCGTTCAGGCGCTGCTCATCGGCAATGACGAAACGGGCATGCGCCAGCGTCTCGTCGTCCGGTGCAATGATGACGGTGCGGGCCTCACAGTTGACGATGAGTGATGTTCCTTCTGTCACCGTCATCACGCGAGGGCCGCAGGCTACGAGCAAGGGGATGCCGAGCGAGCGAGCCAGGATGGCCGCATGGGAAGTAATACCGCCGGCCGCGCTCACGATGGCTTTCACCTTCGCCGGATCGCACTCGCTGATTTCGGTCGGTGTTATTTCCTCGCAGATGAGAATGTGCTCTTCATTCACCCTGGCCTGGGTGCCCTGACCCGTCAGCTCGCCGAGCACCTGATTGCCGACATCGCGAATATCGATGGCGCGCTCAGCCAGTAACAGCTCGGTACTCTGTTCCTGCGTTTCAGCGAGCGCCTCGAAGCTCTGCTGCCAGCCCCATTCGGCACTATCGCCGGTCTTGATGTGCTGCTCGGCGTCGCGACGAATTTCAGGGTCTTGCACCAGCTCCAGGTGCATGGCAATAATTTGCGCCAGGTCGGTGTTCGTGGTTCGCGCAAGCTTGTTCTGTAGTGCCCCAGACACCTGATCGATCGCATGCTGAAGACGTTCGAGCTCCCGCACTGCGGGCCCCTGCTGCCTGGCAAAGCTGAAGACCGTGTCCGTCATGACATGAGCCTGGCCTATCGCCACCCCTGGCGCGCCCTGCAACCCATGCAGGCTCTCACCGGCAGTCAGCGGCTCCAATGCAGGCTGCAACGTCTGAGCCAGATCCTCATCATGCTCTGGCAGCTGAATGACGGGGTCACCGAGGCCGCCAGCGATCGCCTCGCAGATGTTCGCCAGCGCGGCCTCGGCTTCAGGGCCATCCATGGTGAGGCGCAGTCGATCACCCAACCCGGCGCCCAGACTGATGAGTTTCGTGACGCTTTGAGCCGAGACTTCAGAGCCACTGCCATCGAGGTTCTCCACCCAGATCTGACTCTCATAGCCCTTCGCCAGTTTCGCGAGAATGGCAGCAGGTCGGGCATGAAGACCATGCGGCATGGCGAGCCGACAAACCACCTGCTGACCTTTGAGCTCAGTCGCCATGAGCAGTCGGACGACATCCGCGGCGCGAGAGGCTTTTGTCAGCTCATCGAGGGTATGCGACATCATCAAGTCGGCAAGCCGATCGAGCAGCGGGCGGTGATGTTCGCTTTGCGTGGCAATGGCAATCAGCATGTGCAGTCTTTCGCCAGAAAACTGCAGTGGTGTTTTCAGCTGCACGACGGCTGCCCCGCCATTCGCAGCGCCGGTCCTGAGTGTACTCAGCCAGACGCCGCCGCCAAGATGAAAGGGGTTGACCGACGGCAGCATCGCCAGCTCAGCCTGCGTCAGGCTCTTGTTCGTCCAGAGCAGGGCAGCAGCGATGCTCACCGCCTCCATGAAAGTACTGGCATCCGAACGCAGGCGGACCTGGTCTTTGGTGAGCAGAAAATCTCCGCCTGCAGTGCGCTCGCCGGCCAGTTCGCCAGTGAGCAACTGCCTCACCTCCTCGACATCCTCCGACGTGTGAAGGCGCTGGGCCAGGGCTTCATCACCGATCACATGTGTCAGCTGACGCAGAATGCTCAGGTGCTCGTCCGATTTGGCTGCAATGCCGATGGCGGTATGGACAATCTGCTGTGGCTCATCGCCACTGTCGCCCCACGCGATGCCCTCAGGAAAGCGAAACACCTTGATGCCGGTTTGCCTTACCAGGTCCCGCGTCTCGGTAGTGCCGTGAGGAATGGCGATACCATTGCCCAGATAGGTTGAGGTCTGTTGTTCGCGAGCCAGCATACCCTGCTCGTAGGCGGGGTCCACCAGGCCCGAAGCCACCATGGCGTCGGCGATCTGACGGATGACTGCCGCCTTGTCGCTGGCAGTAGCGTGTAGGCTGATATCTTTTGCGCTGAGCTTGAGCATTGTTGTTATCCCCATCGACAGAATCGACTCATGAGACAATATTAGCTAGCTGAATCGATAATGCTACGGATACTGAAACGGTTCAGCATAAAAAGCAAGTCTTTATATACTTCTGTTCAAAAATGTGGCTGAATCGATTATGCCCCATGTTCATCAGTTGTGTCTGAGGAGGCCCATGACGTGAAGCTCGAAGACATTGCCCGGTTGGCCGGTGTTTCCAAAGCCACAGTGAGTAGCGTCCTCAATGGTAAGGCCGAGAAATACCGCATCAGTGTGGATACGCAGCTGAAGGTCAGAGAAGTTGCGTTGAAGCACGGTTATCAGGCAAATCATTCCGCCGCAGCGCTCAGGCGAGGCAGCAGCCGTTCGATCGGCTTCATCATTCCCGATTTCGAAAACCGCAGCTATCTGCGCATCGCCAAATGCCTCGAACGGCTGGCGCGCGCTCAGGGCTATCAGCTCATCATCGCAAGCTCGGACGATGACGCCGACACAGAACTGGCGGCAGCCCGCATGATGGTGTCCCGTGGCATCGATGCCTTGCTGGTCTCTTCGTGCACGATCGATCCCGAGGACACCTATGCCGTCATCCAGCGAAAGGGTACGCCAGTCATCGCGCTCGATCGGCCCCTGAACGACAGCTTCTACAGTGTGACCAGCGACGACCGGCAGGGTGCCCTGGAACTCGTGCGGTCCATGGAACTAGACTCTCACCCCATCCGGGCCAAAGCCCTCGTTCTCATTGGCGCCATGCCGGAGATGAAGATCAGTCAGCTTCGCGAGCAAGGCTTCCGCGCCGCTGTGGCCGATATCCCGCAACTCACGGAGCACTGCTTCTATGGCACCCATTTCGACATGGCCTCGGGCAAAGCGGCGCTTGAGTCAGCCAGGTCTGAGCTTGGCCGCACACCGGATGCGATCGTCACGACCTCGTTCAGTCTGCTCGAAGGCGTGATGGAGGGCTTGCGCAGTGAAATGCAGGCAGCCTGGAGCAAGTCGGTATCGCCTGTTCGCCTGGCCACTTTCGGCAACAGTCGGCTGCTGGACTTTCTGCCCTTTCCGGTGAATTCACTCACTCAGCAACACGAAGCTATCGCAGAGGCCGCCTGGCAACTCGCGCAACGAGCGATTGACGACGACTCCACCCCCGAGAACGTGATGATCGACCGTGTGCTGCAGAATCGCTGGCGCACCTGGGCGACAGCTGCTCTATAGCCTTCAGGGCCGGCATCGTGTCATCCGACCGGGGCAGCTCGAAGCTGCCGCTGTCCGTCCCGCCCTCATAAAATTTCGTCACATCCCGTGAAAAGGTGGATGCCCCACTGAAAACTCGAGAAAAAAAATTCATGGGTCAGTCCTGGACGACTGTCCGTCAGATGACATTGAACAGTTAACGCTGATTCCGGGCGCAGCCAGACAGGCCGCTCTGACGACAACTCACTACACACAGGGAATACCTATGAACACCTCAGCAGCATTCAGTGCCACATTACTTTCAGCCGCCTTGGCCCTGGCCAGCAGTTCAGCGTCGGCACTCGTGATCACCGAAACCAGCAGTGGGCAGGCTCTGCTGGCCAGCATTCTAGGATCAGGCGTTAGCGCAGACAGCACCTCGGTTAACTATATCGGCGAAAGCGGTCAGGCAGCATTTTTCAGCGGCGGCTCATCCGCAGGTATCGGTATCGACAGCGGCATCCTGCTCACCAGTGGCAAGGCCAGCATTGCCACTGGTCCCAACAGTTCATCAGAGGCTGGCAAGCGATGGGGCAGTGCCGGGGATGCGGATCTGGATGCCCTGGTGAGCGGCGAAACCCGTGATGCGAATGTGCTGGAGTTCGATTTCACGAGCACGGGTGGCGATCTCTTCTTCAACTATGTATTCGCGTCGGATGAATATAACGAGTATGTCGACACTCAATTCAATGACGTATTCGCCTTCTATGTCGATGGCATCAACATCGCGCTGATCGGAGACGATCCGGTCTCTGTGAATACGGTAAACTGCGGGAATACCGGCACGGCAAGCGGCATGAACTGTGGACTTTTCAACAATAACGATGGGCTGGGTAGTTCAGCGGCTTTCGACATCGAATACGACGGCTTCACCGACGTGTTCACTGCGTCAATTACAGGTCTGACGGCCGGCACGCACTCAATGAAACTGGCTATTGCGGATCGCAGCGACGGCTATCTGGATTCTGGTGTGTTTATTCAGGCGAATTCGTTTTCAGATGCACCGACACCGCCGACCACTGGCACCGAAGTTCCGGTCCCTGGCTCACTGGCTCTGATTGGTGTAGGTCTGGCAGGATTGCTGGCTCGCCGAAGCAGGGCCAGCTAAACACCGGGTCGCTGCCACGCGGAAGGCCCGCTGGCAGCTTTAGGTGAGAGTCACTACTTTGTTGCGCGACGGCGTCTCGATAGTGCGAATAATCCGAGGCCACCAGCCAGCAGGGGCAGGGTGGCACCGACAGGCACCTGGGGTCCGCCGATTTCCGTGGCCAGCTTTGCTGAGATGGCCGTGCCGAAATCGTTGAAATCATTAGCTGCCAGCGTGAAGCTGTCGATACCGTACTGCACATTGTCGGCATAATACGCAATCAGATCCGGATCCGCGCCAATGGTAATGGCGTTGATCACGTCATATCCGGCTGCTACTGCTGCATCTCTACCTTCCGTACCTTCCAGCCCGCTCTTGCGTGGGCCATCGCTGGACACATCCATGATCTGGCGATCGGACTCGAAGTTGTTCGCATTGATGTTGTTCGCATAGGTGGCCGCATAATTCAGCGCGGTCTGTGGGGCAGTGCCATCATCGAACGGTCTCACGATCGAGTCGAGTATGTCGGCGAAATCATTGACCGTGGAGGCATACACCTGGGTCCAGGGCAGGACTTCTACCTGCTGTTCCGGGCTGGCCCACATGATCATGTTGACCGCAATCGAGTTGGTATCGTTAGAATCGATAGCGGCCTGAACATCTGCGCTGCGGAAGGCATCGGCGTAGCCCTGGAGCTGAAGGTCATACTCTTCAGAATCGATACTGCCAGAAACATCGACGAGAAGACTCAGTTCCAGTCCGACTGGTATGGCGTGGGCTGGTATCGCTGTCATGAGTGCACCAAACATGGTGCCGGTGAGGAGTAGCTTGCGAGAGGGTTTCATAGCAAAAACCTGTTTATGTAGGTTTCGTTCAAGGCCCGTGAGAGCCCGCCTGGTATTTACTGGTCGGCGATGAAAACTGCATAAATTAATCGCTGGTCTACGAGAGACTGGTACGGCAAGAATGCTGAAACGGGACGTAAGCGTCTATCGTTCTTTCGGCTGAATTTTCAAACCGAACTGTGTGAACTGAATGTAGGGTACGCTGCACCCTACAGGAAGGATCGTAACATGCAGCCCCGGATGTTCTCCATCATAAGCGCTAGTGAGAGGCTCGGGATTCCGCGATGTCCGGCACAGGGATTGGCAGGGGTTCTTCCTCCCCCTTGAACAGGGTGCCGGTAGTGACGACCCAGCCAGCGTCGCCACGGGCTTCAATGGTATACGGCGCATCGGGGGTGAAAATGCCGGCATAGGTCACGCCGTCGCTCTGCGTGATCATCACCTGATTTTCCTCATTGAAGTCCTGCAGGTGCCCGCGCCAGGTGATGCTCCCGTCGCGATGATCCTCGACCTCGTCAACCACCATCTGGTAGATGCTATTGGCCTGTTCGATGGGAATTTCCATGGTATCGCCCGGCATGAGCGTCTCGACTTTGAGCGCATTGAAGCGAATGAACGTGCGGCCGTCGTAACGGTCTTCATCCGGAAGATCCATCTGCTCGGCGACGCTGTCATCCGACTGCCAGGCTGCTGGTTGCCGGATCGCCGCCAGCACCTGGTCCGGTTTGAAAGACTGGTGTTCGCGCCGGGCGTGCATCTCGGTGAGGCGGGACTCGAGGGTGGGATAGTCAGGGTTGTCGCCAAGCTCGAGTTCCTCGGGATCCAGCGGTGTCGATGGCTGGAGCCCCCTACCAGGCGACGAACCGGTTGAAGACTGATCTGCGGCCGCAGCGCCCCTGTTCATGCTGGCCCCAGGCACAGCAGACTGCTGTGCGGGGTCCAACACTGGCTCGGCCAGTGAGTTGGGCGTCGACTCATTGACTACCAGAAATACCGTGACAGCGGCAGCCGTGACGAAGGCTACCGCCAAAGCGGAAATGATGAGCCTGTGCTTCATGATCACTAGATATTCCGCCGAACAACAATGGATGAGGCGGTGTCATTTATACCGCGGGGGAAGCCGGCATTGTCACTGGTGTAGGTCGTACGCGTGCCAGTGAAATTGTAATGCTGGTAGACATCCACTGCCCAGCCGGAGGGGACCTTGACCGACGACAGATCGTCATTCTTCATGCCTCGAGCGATCAGGTCCTGCATATTGTAACGACCCTCAGGCAGCGACAGCGAGTAACCGCTGTAGTTGTAGTGCTGGTACACCCGAGCCTCGGCTCCGCCTGGCGGGTTTGTGGGCGTGGTAGGTGTCGTCTTTGCCGCTCGGAAGCCAGCGATTTCGTCACGAATGTTGTTGATGGCTTTGGCAGCATCCGCCTGCAATGCCTGACCTTCGGGAACACCACAGGGGACGCCCGAGCAGCTGATTCTGGGGGTGGAGAATTTCGCCACGCCTCGCGCGCCACCGTATACCCATGGATAGCTCATGATGGTACCGAACAGGCCATCAACGCCATGGCCGAGACCATATCTGTATCGAGAACCGCCGGTGTCACCCTGACGACGGGAGTGCGTGAGGCCCATATTGTGGCCCATCTCGTGCGCCAGCGTAACAGCGCCGCACTTTGGTCCAGTCACGCTGAAAGCCCAGTCTGGATGCACGCCGACCCAGGCAACACCGCAGCCACCATGGCGGTGGATCTGGGCGACATAGTCGGCACCAACTTCATCCCGCTTGGCGCGTATCGCGCCTGTGGAGCCAGGTGATACCGGCGGCGTGATGTTGCGCAGGACTTCACTCATGTTCGCACCGGCAGGATTGTGCAGCATGGTGCCGACCAGGCGCACCTGCAGGTCGATCTGGCTGTTCTGATAGAAGGTATTGACCTGGTCGACGAGATTCCGGATCGCTGTATTAGGCTCGCCAAAATGGTTTCGTGACTCGTTGTCGTAGAGTACGAGCAGATCCAGTGTTGCAGCCTGTGCGGTGCAAGGCAGTGTGACGAAGCCAAGGGCAGCAAGCGTGTATTTCAGTCGTCTTGTCCGGTTACGCATTCTGATGATCCATTTTTCTGGTTGTAGGTGCCTGGGCCAGGGCAGTGCGGCCCAGAACGGCGGTCAACCACTAGTGACGGGACACTATCGACCGGGAGAGTCGGGATTGTAAGGAGGGGTCGGAGCCTTGCCCTCGTCGGATTGGACGACAAGACACCTGCCAGGTCCTGGGCTGTGACCGTCATCACACACCGTGAAGACATTCAGAAGTCGCGCCGTACCACGATGGCCGAGGTGGTGTCGTTTACGAACCATGGAAACGCGAACCTGTTGCTGGTGTAGGAGCTGCGCATGCCCGAAAAATCGTGGTGCTCGTACAGGTCGATCGCCCAGCCATCAGGCACCCTGACTGAGGAGAGGTCATCGTTCTGCATGCCTCTTTCAATCAGGTCCTGCATATCGTAGCGACCTTCGGGCAGGGCAATGGAATAGCCGTGGTAGGCGATGTGTTGGAAGACCTCGACTTTCACATCATCGTGCTTCGATGGCAGGAAGTTGGAGACCTCATCGCGAACCTGATTCAGGGCCCGGGCCGCATCGGCCTGCTGAGGCTCGCCTTCAGGGACGCCGCAGGGAACGCCTGAACAGCTCAACCTGGGATTGGAGAACTTCGCCACTGCGGGCGCGCCGCCGAACATCCAGGGGTAGGTCATCACGGTGCCAAACAGTCCATCGACGCCATGGCCGAGACCATACTCGAAGCGGGTGCCACTGGTATCGCCCTGCAGACGGGAGTGATTCAGGCCCATGGTATGGCCGATTTCGTGAGCAAGGGTAACGGCGCCACAGTCCGGCCCGGTCACACTGAAGGCCCATTCACGAGCCACCGCCACCCAGGCAATGCCACAACTACCCTGACCATGTATCTGCGCGACGTAATCAGCGCCGGTCTCCTCGCGTTTAGCCCTGATCTCCACTGTCGTATCTGGAGAAATACTGGGCGTAATGGCATGTAGCACTGCTGCCATGTCCGAGCCTGGCGCGTTGTTCAGCAAGGTGCCGACCAGGCGAAGTTGAATGTCGACGTCGCTATTTCTATATATGGTATTGACCTGGTCGACCAGATTGCGGATGCCTGTGTTCGGGCTGCCGTTGAAGTACTCGCTGGTATCGCTGTCGAAAAGCACGAGCAGATCGACGGTCGCTGCCTGTAGCGTGCACGGCAATATCGCCAGACCCAGCGCGCTCAAGCCACACTGCAATCTTCCATTCCCTGTTTGCATGATGAATATCCATTTCTATGTTATTGAAGTTCGGCATCAGGGCGCCCGGCCTGCGATCCAGCTATGAGGGCGCCCTTCTGGGTGGAGTGTATGGGGAAGATGTCTTCACGGCCTCAGCTGATTGGCCAGCAAGGCCCTGAAAGGTCTCGGATTGTGACGGCAGTCACAGGCGGTCAGCTCCGATCAGGCGGGCTCGAGCACTGCCGGCGCCATGACTTCCAGCGTACTCAAAAGGGATCGTAGCCGCCCTGACGGTGTGCCCGGCTGGTCAACACCAAACCCGTCCGGATCGCCAAATACAAGAAAGACATCGCGAGCGCGTGAAACGGCTACGTTGAGCATATTGGGGCTGGCGTCATAGAACTTGCCCGAGTCTTCATCCCCCTGGGCATAGACGCTGGAGAACAGCACCATGGTGCGTTCGGCGCCCTGAAAGGCATGAACGGTTCCGACTGTCAGCGGCGGCAGGCCATGCTGCTTCAGTGCCTGCCGAATCCGGTCGGCCTGCTTCGAGAATGGCGTAATAATGCCAAGCTGGGTCAACAGAATGTCGCTCTCCGATGCTTCTGCGAAGGCCCCTGCATCCGATGATCTCATATGCGCCACGATCTGCGCCTTATTCTCGGCGATCCACTGCGCAATGGCAGCGGCTTCCTGCTCATTTACACGGCTGCCGCCAGCAGATCTGGAGCGTCCGCTGACCGGGAAGAGGCCGAGCTGTGGCCAAGGCCCAGCCTTGGCTCGGTCACCGCGCAGTGGCTCCATCACGCCCTGATACACCAGATCGTTACAATAGCTGATGATCGAATCATGGCAACGGCGATGTTCGGTCAGGTAAAGGCCTCGCTGCAGATTCTCGAACTGGTGGAAGCGACTCTGCCGCTGCGCCACTGTCATGACATTGCCACCGCTGGCCATCAGCCCTGACTTCAGCCAGAACTCCTCATGGTCCGTCTCGTCACGGAGCAGTTCGAAGCGCTTGAGGTTGGCGTGGTCGATACCCACCGGCACATTCCAGACAGGCTCGATCTGATCAGTATCGCCAACTACCAGCGCCTGCTTCGCCAGGGCAAAACTCGCTGCAGCCACCTCAGGCAGGGCCTGGCCAGCCTCATCGACGATCAGCAGGTCGATCTCGCCGAAGAGCGGAATATCCTTCCATAGCGCATCGGTTTTCTCGAAGGCGGTGAAGAAGGTTGGCACCATATAGAAGGTGGAAACAAAACACGGTGTCAGCTTGGCGTAGCGACGCCACTTCCGTAGCGTCTTCGCTGGTGATTTCCGGTCGGCATCCTTCGAGTCGACGAAGCTCCGGGTCTCTTCCAGCCAGCGCGCTTCCCAATAGTGGGTCGCCAGTTTGAAGGCGGTGAAGCGGAGGCTGCAATCCAGAATGTCTTCAAGGCGCTCACGAAGTGACTCGAGGTGCTGTTCGCTGTGGTCCTGGTCAGCGAATGCGTCTGGCTGATGCCTTAGTATCCACTCATCCAGCTGATGCTTCTGCTCGAAATACTGTTGTGAGAAGCGCTGAATGCGTTCGATCTGTGCCACGGCGAGAATGCTGTTTTTCTTTACGTCGGCAATGGCTGCGCGATAGTAACGCTCGACATCGAGGTCACTCCAGCTGTCGAGACTGATCAGCCACTCGTTAAGTTGGCGGGCATTATCGAGCGCGTTCTTGCGTGCGACGAAGGGCACCCAGGACAGTAATTTGTTCCAATAGGAGCGGTCGCGCCAGGCGCGATGAAAAGTGTCCAGCTGATCGAGCAGATCATCTTCATTCGCTTCAAGATCAGCAATGCTCTTGCGAATCTGATCGAGACTGGCCAGTAGGGCCGCTTTACTGCCAAACAGCTCGTTGAGTTCGGACTCGAGCGTCTGCACGCGGTCGACCAGGTCATAGCCCTTCCTCATTTCGGCTTCGGTAAGCTGCAAGGCATCGAGCAATAGCGAGCGGGCATCCCCTACGGTGGATACGCCCTGTTCGTGCCAGGCCGAAACCTTCTCCAGGAAAGCGGGCTCAGCCTGGTCGAGATACTGCGCAGTCTGCATGGCAGCCATCAGGCCTTCGCCCTTTGGGCCATGATAAGCAAAGGTATTTCGCTCATTAGCCAGCGCAGACGAGCAGCAATACAGACCATAGGTCTTGAGCTCTGGGAGCCAACGCCCCTGCAGCTTATCGTCGAAACCAGTGTCGTTGACTCGTGCGAAGCTGTCGAGAATATTGGTGACCGCCTGATTGTTATTGGAAGCGGCCACGATGATGGGGGGTTCCTGTTCCCGAAGCGCGCTGGTCACGAACAGGTTGGCCACGACTGAACGGAGGAGGGTCGTCTTGCCTGTGCCAGGTGGGCCATTGATGGCGAGCAGTTCACCTTCGCCGCCATTCGCAATCTGATGATGCAGCGCAATTCGCTGCTTCGGAGAGAGAGGGAACGCTCGCGTCATCTGGCCAAGATGCGCAGAGGCGGCTTCCCGGTGCTGCGCCGTATCCATGAGCGCCTGGACTGGCTGTGACTCACGGCTGATGAAGCGGCGATAGAGCGCACCTGGCGATTCGCCATCTTCTATTTTTTCGAGCACCTTCACCATGCGGTCCCTGGCGCCGCTGACGGGTGGCTCGAGCAGCAGCATGGCCTGTTTTGATCCGACGTAGTCTTCGTGCAGCTGTTCCTGAAAGTCGATGCCGGTCACCGCTGTGATCATCCCTTCGGCGTAATCCACCAGATCCTGCCAACACTCAACCGCTTGGAAACTGGTGCTGGAGAGATACTCGTCGAGTGCTGCAAATTCGCCCAGGGGTGTGTTCTGCCCTCCATTGGGAGAGAGCCAGAGCCGTGGGATCCATGGTGGCGTCTTCCCTGGGGTGAGCTCGCCGTCGCGATTCAGTTCGACGAATACGAGCAGCGGCATGAGCACTGCCCGCTTATAGCTGTTGCGTCGCCCACCCCTGGACTGCAGCAGATCCACCCGGGGGAACATCACGATACTCACCGACTCGGGGCGCTTGCCGCCAACAGACTGTTTATCGAACACATCGAACACTACGGATGCCGTATCATCATCCAGCCATCCGGTATGCCAGGCAATCTGATCAACTGCCAGCAGCCCCGCCTTGACCACGGGTTCATTACCCCTGGCAGCCACGCCCCAGGCCTGGAGAATCTGCGCATCCTCTGGGCACAGGCGCTCTGCGTCGAGCAGTGACTGGCGGAAGTAGCGGGTCATTCCCTGGAGTTCGTCCATGATGTTCATGTCCTTGTTATAATGCCCTGGTAGGCTGGCCTGGCGGGGATTGGCGAATCATAAGGGATAGGCCGTACAGAAGCGATAGGCAGCCACCCTCTCGGCAGTGGCAAACAAGGAGCGCAAGATGTGTGGATATGTTCAGAGAGCACTTGAAACCGCAGAGCTCGAGCGCCTGTTGGAAAAAATCGGGCTCGAGGAACTGACGGGGGACCTGTTCAGCCACAGCCCGGACCAGGTTGAACACTTCTATCCGGCCTTCGGTGGCAATCCCAATCGCAAGATCCGCAACCTGATTATCCAGCACGAGGGCAAGCCCCGGCTGGTCGATGCCACCTGGTGGTTCGACTGCACGGCCGTGGGTGATGAGCTGCGCGTCGGCAAGCGAACGTCTTTCAATGCCCGCAATCTCGATTCCCCGTTCTGGAAGGGCGCGCTTCGACATCACCGCGGCCTCGTCGCGGCTACTGGCATCGGAGAGTCCAAGGTGATCGATGGCAAGAAGCACCAGTTCCTGATGATCGGCAACGAGCCCTTCCTGCTTGGTGCGCTATACCGACCATTTTCTAACGGCCATTTCAGCTGCGCCGTCATCACCCGTGACGCCCACCTGAAAATGGAGCCTTACCACGACAAGGCCTTTCCTTTGTTCATTCCAGCGACGAAGGATTTCGTGCAGCTCTGGCTCGACGATACGGTAATGCAGAGCGAGGTCATCGACGAACTGCTCGCACATCCGAAATTGACGGCAACGCTGCAGGTTGAAGAGGTGAAGACCTTCAAGCGGGGTTCGGTCAGCGCTCTCGCCACGGTACTGGAGGCTGACGAATGAACGAGCCGGGTGGTGGCACGAGACCTGCTAGCTCTTCTGTCGGCCTCGATTCGAGAGTCGTCATGCAGGAGAAGTCAGGATGTACGAACAGCGTTTCATGGATCGCGTCATCGAACTGAGTCGCGAAGCCGTTGAAAGACCCGGCACGCAACCTTTTGGTGCGCTTGTCGTTCGCGATGGTGAGGTCGTCGGCGAGGGCCTGAATCATGCGCTGGCCCATAACGACCCCACGGCCCACGGCGAAGTGGAGGCCATCCGGAACGCTTGCCAGCGTCTTCAACAACCGCGGCTCGACGGCTGTGTGATGTATGCCATAGGCGAGCCATGCCCCATGTGTACCGTCGCGCTCAGGCTGGCTGGCATTGCTCATCTGTATTACGGCGCCACCCATGCCGATGCCTCCGAGGCATTCGCACCGCTGGCTGATACAGCTTTCAGAGACATTGGCGTAGAAGGGCTGCGGGTAGAAGCTGGTAAGCCTATCGAAGAGCGAGTGCTGCCGGCGAGTCAGCATGATCGGCAGGCTTGCGCTGAGGTCTACAACGAGTGGGCCGGTCATCAGGCATCGCAATCATGAGCCAGCGTCCCGGAGTGCGGGTAGGCCTGCCAATCATCGATGGTGTCACCGCGGTACAAAAAGATGGTTGAGTCAGCGGACAACAGACTCGTCGGGCGCGTCTTTGATGAGAGCGACTACACCACCTGGTCTGCTATTGCGATTGCTACAGCCGTGAAGGCCGGGCGTGTTCGCCCTCGGGAACTCGTGGCGCATTTCATACAGCGCCTGGAGCAGGTCAACCCCCTTGTGAATGCCGTCATAGCCTGGTCAGCAGACGCTATCTATGAGCAGGCCGAAGCGCTCGAAGCGCGACTAGCCGGCAAGAACCTCGCGGCGATGCCACTGGCCGGAGTGCCCGTTCTGGTGAAAGATAATATCTGGGTGGAAGGCTGGGAGGTCACACAGGGTTCTCAGCTTCTCCTCGGTGTCGTGGCCCCGAAAGATGCGCTCGTGGTTGCGCGTCTTCGGGCGAGCGGTGCCATCATTCTGGGCCTGACCAATTGCCCGGAATTTGCCTGTCGAAGTATTACAACCAACTCGGTCTATGGCACGACGAGAAATCCCTGGGCGCTCACTCATACACCTGGCGGGTCATCGGGTGGCTCTGCCAGCGCGGTGGCGGCCGGGCTAGCCCCACTCGCGCTCGGCACGGATGCAGGTGGATCCATTCGCCGCCCAGCCGCCCATACCGGCATCATCGGGATGATGCCCGCAGCCGGCACGGTGCCATTTTCCGACAGCTTTCCAGAGCTGCCCCTGGTGATGAATTCCATGGGTATATTCGCCCGCACCCTTGCAGATACACGGCTGGCACTCGAGACCATGAGAGGCCTGCCGGTGGACCTTGATGGTCCGATCACAAACCCTGCCGAAGGCAGTGGCAGAGGGGCAGGCCCGCTTCGCATAGGCTATTGCCAGAATCTGGGAATGATCGGTGGGCTGGAGCCGGATGTCGAAAACGCCGTCAGGACAGCATTGAATCGGCTGTTGGCGCAGGGCAGTGTCGTGATGACCGAGACAGCGCCTGACTGGATGAGCAACTACTCCGAGTCCGGTATAGCCGTACTCGAACAGACTGGACTGGCGCTGCTTTTCGGCGAGGACCACCTGGACAATCCGGGTCTCATCGATGCTGATGTAGCTAAACAGATCGACAGCGGACTGAATGCCAGTGGCCTTGATGTTGCCCGCGCACTGGTCCTGCGTGAGTCTCTCACCAGCCAATTCAACAGCGCCTTTCAGAACTTTGACCTGCTGGTCACGCCAACCACACCCTGTACCGCCTGGCCCTTGAGCGAAGACTGGCCAAGACAAATTGCGGGCCGTTCAGCGAGCCCGAGGGACCACGCCAGATTTACCTGGTTCGTCAATCAGGTCGGGGCCGCGGCCTGCTCTATGCCCTGCGGCTTTGATGCCGAGGGTTTGCCGATCGGCCTTCAGGTTATTGCACCGGCCCACGCCGAAGCAGATTTGCTGGCGCTCGCAGAGATGCTGGAAGCTGATTACGCCCTACATTTGCCCGCTACTGGTGCGTAGCCAGTTCTTCTGCACCGATCAAGGGCATCTGCGCAAGATCTAACGCCATTATAAGTTCCCGAAAGCGAAAGCATTGCCCCGTAAGCCGCTAATTTTCTCACAGTTGATGGAACTGGCACGCGAGATGCTTTGATCAGACTGAAGCGCAACGGCCCGCCAGGGCCTTAAGAGGTTGGCGTGCCGGTTCTGTCAAACAGCATAGCGGGTACGGCATGTCTCTCGAACCATCGCTTACTATTTCCGGACTACAGGTCTGTTTCGACACCCCTGCAGGTAAGGTCAGAGCTCTCGACGACGTCAGTTTCAGTGTCGGTCAGGGCGAAATTGTCGCCATCGTCGGTGAGTCCGGTTCCGGCAAGAGCGTGACCGCGCTGTCGATTCTCAAACTCATCGATATGCCCCCTGGTCGCTTCGAAGGCGGCGAAATCCGTCTTGCCGATCATGACATTCTCAGCATGTCCGAACATGAGCTGGTGAAGATTCGTGGGAGCGCGGCGGCCATGCTGTTCCAGAATCCACGGGGCAGCCTCGACCCTTCGTTCACTATACAGTCCACCATCGAAGAAACACTCGCCAGGCATCAGCCTGAGCTGTCCTCCACCGACGTGGCGAACTTCGTCGAACAATGTCTTCGCCAGGTCGGCTTCCACGACTGGCAGCGGGTAGCCGCGAGTTACCCCCATCAGCTCAGTGGCGGCATGTGTCAGCGAGTCGCCATGGCGGTCGCGCTCGCCTGCAAGCCCCGGCTGCTCATTGCCGACGAACCGACTACAGCCCTGGACGTCGGCGTGCAGGCGAAGGTGCTGTATCAGCTCCGCATGCTCAATCGCGAACAGGGACTGCCGATCATTCTCATTACTCACGACTTCGGCGTCGTTCGAGCCATCGGACAGCGTGTCATCGTCATGTATGCCGGGCAGATCCAGGAGGAGGGCAGCGTCGATGAGGTGCTTAAAAAGCCAATGCACCCCTATACACAGGCGCTTATCCGTTCGGTACCCGAGGGCGCTGTCTCAGGTGAGGTGCTGTACCAGATTCCTGGTACGCCACCTGACCTGATTGATCCTCCACCGGCCTGCCGTTTTGCCGATCGTTGTGAAGCTGTCATGAGTGTGTGCCGCAGAGTTGCCCCGCAAGTGACTACGGTGGCGGAGGGCAGGCGTGTTCGTTGTCACCTGTACGAACAGCCTGAAACAGCTAACGAAATGGAGAGTGTCCAGTGAAGCGTGCCATCTCGAAAAGACACTTATTGTCAGTGCGAAATATCAGCAAGCGTTTCGTCACCAGCACTGGTCTGATCCGTCGAAAGATCATCGCTGCCACGCAGGCCGTCGACAATGTCAGTTTCGATCTGCATGTGGGCGAAACTGTTGGTCTGGTGGGAGGGTCGGGCTCTGGTAAGTCGACCCTCGCCAGAATCATTCTCCGTCTCATCGAGGCTGACAGTGGCGAGGTGTGGTTTGACGGTGAGCCGATTACCAGCCTCGCGCCGGATCGGATGCGTCTGTTTCGCAAGGATTTTCAGGTAGTGTTTCAGGATCCGCTTCATTCGCTCAACCCGCGGCGGACCGTGGCTGAAAACATCATGCGCCCCCTGCTGAACTTCGGTACGGCGCGGGCGGCAGCTCGTCTGCGCGCCGAATCCCTGATGGTGACGGTTGGCCTCAATCCAGCCACTATCGATCGCTATCCCCATGAATTCAGTGGGGGTCAGTGCCAGCGAATCGCCATCGCCAGAGCGCTGGCGCTCAAGCCAAGACTGCTGATTCTGGATGAGCCGGTCTCGGCGCTCGATGTCTCGGTGCAGGCCCAGATACTTAACCTGCTGAAGTCGCTGCAGGCTGAATTCAACATGACCTATCTCTTCGTGTCGCACGACCTTGGTCTGGTGCGATGGATGTGCGACCGCACGTTGGTGATGTATCGGGGCAAGTTGCTGGAAACCGGCAACAGTGACGTTGTCCATGACCAGCCGGCACACCCGTTTACCAGGGATTTTATCGCCACTGTCCTTACCATGTCGGGCGATGCCAAGTGGGCCGATGTCGCTGCTCGTCTGGACGACGCTGAAACCCCTGCTGAAGTCGACGAGCATGGCTGCATCTATGCCCCGGTGTGTTCAGAGTGCAGGCCGGTTTGCCGACGAAAACCGCCTGTGCTTCGACACTTGCCAACGGGTCAGGCCGTGGCCTGCCATCTCTACGAACATACATCGGAAAACAGCGCCTGGATTCACCAGCGCGCAGCAGGAGTTGTTTCATGAAGCAGACACAAAAGACCTCAAACGACCTGAAAGGAGACATGCCCATGCGTCCAGACAAGCCACTCGGGTGGACACGCAGACTATTTTCAGCCAGTGCACTGTCGCTGGCCCTTGGCAGCAGCGTGGGTCTTGCGACCCTTAGCCATGACACCCAGGCCGCATCTGCGAGAGACAATACCGTCGCCATCGCCATCGAGGCCAATATGGCCAGACTCGACCCGCATGCTTCGACCACCTGGAATACATTCAGGGTGTTGATGCACATTTTCGAAGGTTTCGTCGCTGAAGATCTGACCATCAAGGATGTCGAGCAGCCGCCAATCGTGCCTGCACTTGCAGAATCCTGGAAAATTTCGGAAGACGGCCTGACGTATACCTTCAATCTTCGCAAGGGCGTCAAGTTTCACGACGGCACAGCGTTCAACGCTGAGGCCGTGAAATTCAACATGGACCGCATGCTCGACAAGGATTTCAAATACTACCAGGCAGTGGCCGCAGGCCTGATGCGGTGGATGTGGCAGGACCTCGACAGCTACAAGGTCATCGACGAGCACACCTTCGAGATCAAGCTGAAATCGCCAAACTCCGAGTTTCTGCGCAGGCTCGCCATGGGCGGCTCAGGTACACCGCGTTTCATCAGTCCTGCCTCGATAGAGAAAGGGGGCAATGACAGTGTAGAAACCAATCCTATTGGTACCGGGCCGTTCAAGTTCGAAAAGCGAACCGTTGGCGAGGCGACCACGCTGCTCGCCAACAAGGACTATTGGGACGCCGAGCGACTACCTGAGATCGAGCGTCTCATCTTCCGTCCAATTTCGGAAGTGGCCACACGCGAGCTGGCACTGATGAGCGGAGAAGTCGACATGATCTCGTCGCCATCTCCTGACTCCATCGACCGCCTCAAGGCGCAGGGTCTGAAGATCGAGAGCAGCCCGGTATCTACGCTGTACATGATGTGGGTGAACATGAAGGAGAAACCCCTGCAGGATGTGCGCGTTCGTCAGGCTATCTGCATGGCGCTCGATCGGGAGGGCATGGCGAAGTTCCATCGCAATGGCTACGCCCAGCCAGCCTACAGTGTGCTCAACTTCGGTGGGCCCGGTTACGACCCAGGCTTCAGGGACTGTCAGTACGATCCTGAAAAGGCAAAAGCACTGCTCGCTGAAGCAGGCTATCCCGATGGCTTCAAGACCAGGATGGACTGGACCATGGGCGGTGGCGGTGACGTCAACACCGTAGGCGATGCGGAATGGATTCAGCGCAACCTATCCAAAATCGGCATCGAAGCCAGCATCGAGAGTTTCGACAACGGCACCTATTGGGACATGCTCGGCAGTGGTATTCGCGAAGGCACTGGATTCATGTCGGTCTCCTGGGGCGAGACAAGCTTTTTCTGGCTCGATCAGGTCATCGCCAGTGATGCCATCCCACCCAATGGTTTCAACGCCGGCTACTACGACAATCCGAAGATAGACGAGTTACTGGCACAGGCCCGTTCGGCAAAGAATGAGGACGCCATGGTCGAGCATCTGCATGAGATTCAGCAGACCATCGCCGACGATATGGCCTTCATTCCCTACTACACGCCAATCGCGATCTATGCCATGCGACCCAACGTGTCCGGCTTCGTGCTCGCCCCGCAGCACTGGCACGACTATACCGGCCTGAAGAAGAACTAAGGCGTTTCAAAGCAGGAGGGAATTACAGTGGCTCGATTCATTCTGATGCGTCTTCTGCAGATGATTCCCGTACTGCTGGGCGTCAGTTTCGTAGTCTTCATCTCCGTCTACCTGGTGCCGGGCGATGTAGCCCGAACGCTGCTCGGCTACCAGGCCAGCGAGACGGCAGTACAGGCGCTGCGTGAGGAGATGGGACTGAACCGGCCCATGCTGGTTCAGTACTGGATCTGGCTCTCGGACCTGCTCAGGCTAGACCTGGGTTTCTCCGGTGCACTACGCATGCCGGTGGCGGAGGTACTCGGTGGCAAGATCGTGAACTCACTGGTGCTCATGGGCTTCAGTCTGTTTCTGGTCGTAGCCATCGGATTCGTGCTGTCGACTTATGCCGCCACGCGTTTCCGCAAGCTCGGTGACCGGCTCACCGTTTTTGCCACGCTGGTCATGGCTTCGGTGCCAACGTTCTGGCTCGGTATCCTGCTGCTGTATGTATTCAGCATACAGCTGCAACTCTTTCCAATATCCGGGATGTACGACATGTACGATCCCGGCGGTTTCTGGCAGTTGCTGCATCACGCCACCCTGCCTGCGGTAGCGACTGCAGCGTCTGCCATCGCCATCGTGACCCGAGTATCGCGTTCGGCCATGATCGATGTGAACTCTCGCACATACATGAGAGCGATTCGCTCGCGTGGCATCACACCAGCGCGCGTCAACTACGTCCACATGGTTCGCAACGCGCTGCCAGCCTTCGTCAACATCAGTGGGCTTCAGGTGGGATATCTGTTCGGCAGCGCGATCTTCAGCGAAATCATCTTCAATTGGCCGGGCATCGGCCTTCAACTCTATAACGCAATCCTGCAGCGGGATGCGCCCATGATTCAGGGCTGCTCGCTGGTGATTGCACTGACTTTTGTCATCAGCAATTTTCTGGCTGATCTGATTGTGAGGATGCTCGATGCAGGCAAACGCTGAGGTCAACATCGGGGCCAAGGGCCCTGAGGTTCGGGCCAAAAGACGCTCAAGTCTCTACTTCATCTGGCAGGGCATTCGCAGCGATCGCTATGCGCTGGCCGGCTTTACCATTCTGACCCTGATCACACTGGCCGCAGTCTTCGCGCCGTGGCTCGCACCGTATTCGCCCACCGAGGCCTTTCCAAATCTGCGGCTGCAAGGCATCGGTACAGAAGGGCATCTGCTGGGCCTGGATCATCAGGGCCGTGACATGCTCTCCAGGCTGATCTGGGGTGGGCGTACCACGCTGTTCGCAGGCATCACCCCTGTGGTGCTGAGTGCGCTGATTGCCATTCCCCTGGGCCTCGTAGCCGCCTGGTATGCCCGAACTGGCGGACTCATCATGCGTACGATGGACGTGCTGTTCGCTTTCCCCATGGTGCTCCTGGCCATCATGCTGGCGGCTTTCATGGGGCCAGGCATGACCAACATGATCATCGCGCTCACGGTGGTGCTGGTGCCCTATAACACGAGAGTGGTGTATGTCGCAGCGCAGCAGGAGAAAAGCAGCAGTTACATCGAGGCATCCATTGCTGCCGCCACCCCGGTGCGGAAGATCCTCTTCGTGGAAATGCTGCCAAACGTGGTCTCTGCTTCAATCGTCTACAGCACGACGGTCATCGGTAACATTGTCATCACGGCTGCAGGACTGAGCTTCCTTGGTCTTGGTGTGCAGCCACCGACAGCCGAGTGGGGCATCATCACCAGCGACGGCAGGCAGTACATCTTCAATGCTGCGCATATCTCGATTCTGCCTGGCCTGGCTATCATGCTGGTGGTCATTGGCTTCAATCTGCTTGGCGATACGCTAAGGGATTCGCTCGACCCCCGTACTCGTCTTTCACTCATTCGCCGATAAATTGGCCGTTATAAAGGATCTTTCCCAGATGGATATCATCATCCGCAATGCCCGCGTTCTCACCATGGATGACGAGGACACCCAGTATGATCGCGCCGACGTGCTCATCTCGGATGGGCTCATCGTCGGCATCGGTCCGGACATTGCGAAGGGCGTCGATACCACTGGAGCCCGGGTAGTCGACGGTGAAGGCAAGCTGGTCATGCCGGGGCTGATCAACGCCCACTTCCACTCACCGGTCAATTTTCTCAAAGGCGCGCTGGTAGACGCACCGCTCGAGCTGTATATGCTGTATGAAGTGCCACCCCTGCAGGCCGAATCGGTAGATGGCGAGTATGCCTACACCCGTACCATGCTTGGTGCGGTCGAGTTGCTAAAGCAGGGTGTCACCAGCCTGCACGATGATTGCTTCTTTGTCCCGGTGCCGACGGAGAAGGAAATCAGCGCAGTCATGCAGGCGTACACTGACTCCGGCATTCGCGCCAACGTCACACTGTGCCAGGTCAACGTGAAGGAGTACGACAAGTATCCCTTCCTCGAAGAGCTGCTTCCACAAGACATACTCGACGAAATGGATGCCGCGCCACGCATGACGACCGACGAGCTCGTCAGCACCTATGAGCAGTTCATCGACCGCTGGCACAAGACCGGTGACGACAGAATCCGCTGCTCGGTATCGTGTTCCGCGCCGCAACGTGTCACGCCGGACTATCTCTGCGCTCTCGATTCGCTGAGCCGGCAGCACGACATCCCCTACAAGATGCACATCCTTGAAACCAAGCTGCAGCGCGTGCTTGGCGAGGAGAAGTTCGGCGGTTCGATTATACAGTACGTCCACAAGCAGGGCGTCCTGTCCGAGCGTGCTGTCGTGATTCATTCGGTCTGGGTCGATGATGAGGATATCGCGGTCATGGCCGACTCTGGCTGTTCGGTATTGCACAATCCCATTTCCAACCTGAAGATCGGCAGCGGCGTGATGCCGTTCAGGCGGCTCAAGGATGCGGGCATCAATATTGGCCTCGGCATCGACGAAGTACCGGTCGACGATGGCTGCAATCTCTGGACGGTCGGCAAGATGGCAGGACTGATCCACAAGATTGCGGACCCCGATTACGAGCGCTGGCCTGATGAGCACGAAGTGTTGCACATGATGACGCGGGGCGGTGCGCAGACGATGCGGCTGCACAAGGAGGTCGGCATGCTCGCTGAAGGCTTCAAGGCTGATTTGCTACTCGTCGATCTCGATACGCTGCCGTTCACGCCACTGCACAATCTCAAGCGGTCACTGGTCTTCTGCGAGCAGGGCAGTTCGATCAGGATGACGATCGTCAATGGGCAAATCGTCGTCGAGGACGGGAAGATCCTGACTGTTGACGAGGTGGCTCTAAAGGCAAGAGTACGGGAATACGCCAGCGATATCGGCGATCAGCTGGCGGAGATGAAGCTGTCTGCCGACAGGTTGGCACCGTATTACCAGACCATGTACAGGATGGCGGCCGAACGCGATGTCGGTATGAATCGCTGGGCCGGTCCGATGAAGCCTTAGCGCGTGGTTCGAATCATGACGCACCAGTCGCACTATCCACGAGACATGATCGGCTATGGCGAGGACCCGCCGCACGCCCAGTGGCCGGGCGGCGCCCGTGTCGCGGTGCAGTTCGTGCTCAACTACGAAGAAGGTGGCGAGTCAAACGTGCTCCATGGTGATGCCGCCTCTGAAGTATTCCTGTCGGAGATCATCGGCGCCCAGCCCTATCCAGCTCGGCATATGAGCATGGAGTCGATATACGAATATGGTTCGCGCGCAGGCGTCTGGCGCATCCTCCGCGAGTTCCGCAAACGTGGGCTGCCGCTTACGGTTTTCGGCGTGGGCATGGCGCTGAGTCGTCACCCTGAAGTACTCGCAGCCTTTCTTGAAGACGGCCACGAAATTGCCTGTCACGGCCTGCGCTGGATTCACCATCAGGACATGCCTGAAGCGGACGAGCGAGAACAGATTCGTCAGGCGATCGACCTGCATGAGAGACTTACGGGAACACCGCCGCATGGCTGGTATACCGGCCGTGACAGTCCCAATACCAGACGTCTGATTCTCGACGAAGGCCACTTCGAATATGACAGCGACTACTACGGCGACGATCTGCCGTTCTGGCGCGATGTGCAGAAAAGCGATGGCGAGACAGTTCGACATCTCATCGTGCCCTATACCCTCGATACCAACGACATGCGCTTCGCTTCAGCGCAGGGTTTCAACTCGGGCGAGCAATTCTTTCAGTACCTGAAAGACGCTTTCGATGTGCTGTATGAAGAGGGCGAGCATCGGCCGCGCATGCTGTCGATAGGCCTTCATTGCCGGCTCATCGGCAGGCCGGGCCGTTTCAGGTCGTTGCAGCGCTTTCTGGATTATGTTCAGCAGCACGATCAGGTGTGGATCTGCCGCCGTGTCGATATCGCCCGGCACTGGAAACAGACCCATCCCGCTTAGGATGCTGGCTGGCTTCAAGCCTCCGGCGAAGTGGGTACCGAGCGTATCCAGCCTCTAAGGGTACGAAAGCTCACACGATCCCCGCTGTCCTTGATCAGTGTGCCGCGATCGAACTGCTTCTTGCCATCACGGAAGTAGCGGAAGGTCTGTTGTGGCGCCTGGATATCCTTCTGACTCCCGACGAGATCGTCAACAGCCAGAACCAGGGTCTGCTCCCATAGCCCCGTCACCAGATCCTGAAGCGCCTTCGGGCTGATATCTTCTGCCGCAGTAGTCGCCTGCCGTGGGACCGACATCACCTCGACCACGTTCTGATAAGCGAAGCTATCTGCGCTATTCGCTGCGGCGGAATGAGCATGATCGAGTGGTTCTACACGTCCGCCGAGATGCTTTACCGATCGCATTGACGGTGCGGCAACCCGTGCAATATCCGGGGAGAGGTCGAGCGACCGAACCTGAACCAGTGTCCTCGCCGTGAGCGTGCGGCTGTCCTGTGCGACTGTGAATTCCGTCGACAGGTACAGCCGGAGCGGCGCCTCATCGATGCCCGTCACCGTGGCGCCTACGGTAGACACGGTAATGGGAAGGGTCTGTTGCGCCAGACCAGCAGCGCCGGCCAAAGCTGATTCAATGTTCAGGCCAGTAATCGCTGATGACCATTTGCCGAGAACTGCGTCTGCGGAGGTCTGCGCTGCAGACGCTTCGCTGGATTTCTGACCCGCCACGATTGAGCCGTGGATGGCGACACCGAGTAGAAAAGCTGCAGGATGGCCTCCTGGATAGAGAACACCAGCGTTAGCCTCGTCCGGTTCTACTGACCCCAGTGCACCGCGGAACAACGGTGGTGACGAGGTCAGTTCGACCTGAACGTGGCTCACTGTCGCGGCGACCACCTTAGGCGCAATATGCTGGGCCGTTGGACGCTGCTGGGCACTCCCACAAGCGGCCAGCAGTCCCAATGCTGCCAACACGCCTGCGAGGACGTTCAGCTTGCTGGCTGCAATCAAAGCTCTGACACCGCAACAGCTGGCTCCGCTGCCGTATCACCGCAGGTCTTGCATCGAGCCTTGGCTACCAAACCCTTGATATTGTCCTTACTACTTTCAATGGCCTGGAAATAGGCATTTGTCACGCCAGGAAAAGTTGGCGCTTCGTCCCATTCGCCATCGACGGCTCGAATGGTGTGGAAGGCATCATAGAGCACATACTGGTTGTTCGACATGTCCACCATGTACACCCTACCCTTTACAACGGCTTGCGGGTCGCTGGTAGGAATATAACCGGAGTAGCTTCTATGGGTGCCGAACATGCTCACATCGACGATCAGCAGATAATCATAAGTGTCAGCCCACGGCGAAAAATCCTTCTCGGCACCCTCTGGCAACGATGAAGGCTTGAGGTGCTTGACGCTGAAGCTGTCGGTGACGGCTGAAGCCTGAAGACCCTGCGCATTCAGAGTGTCGACCAGCTCTGCTTCGAGGCTCAACAAATCTTCGGCCGGAAGTGTAGGCATATGATCGATCAGTTCAGAATTGGCAATATTCGCGGCCGCCAGGCAAAGAAGACAATCGGCGCCGGAGAGATAGGCGGCCGGTTGTTGGGCCGACGTCATCGACACACCGACCCGGGGATTTTCTTTCTGCCAGAAGTTCTGGTCCAGAGCGACTGGAGGTTGCACTCGACCAGCACATCCAGTCAGCACGGCAACACAGGTAAGCACAACAAGTATGAATGAAGACTTCATGACAACACTCCTGACTAAAAAGTGAGCGCAAGATAAATGGTTGGCTTCTGCAGAGGAATAGCCAGGCAAGAATTTTGACAATTGTTTGCAGTTGAAGCATTTCGCCAGCAATCGACACAGTGCCGAAATCCGATTTCACTGATATCCTGTAGGCTCGTTATCAGTGTTCATTTCGGAGCTTTGCAAAATGCCTAGAGCAGGTGAGATTAAGAAGGGTGCGGCGGTTGAGTATGATGGCAGGGTCTACCTGATCAGGGACATCGAGCGCTCGGTGCCGCAGGGGCGCGCTGGTGGCAGTCTGTATCGCATGCGCATGTACGATGTGGTCACGAATGCCAAGCTTGACGAAACCTTCAAGGATTCGGACATGCTGAACTACGCCGATCTCACCAGACGGCCGGTCATGTTCTCCTACGCCGATGGCGATGAATTCGTATTCATGGATAACGAGGATTACACCCAGTACAGTCTCAATAGAGCACCGATTGCAGACGAGTTGATGTTCATCAGTGAAGAGACTCAGGGCCTGCAGGTGGTACTGGTCGGTGAAAAGCCTGTGACGGTGGATCTTCCGTCTACTGTCGAGCTCGAGATTACCGAAACCGACCCTTCCGTGAAGGGTGGTTCGGCCACTGCTAGAACCAAGCCCGCAACGCTCTCTACCGGCCTCGTTGTACAGGTGCCCGAACATATCTCTTCGGGCGACCGGATAGTCGTGAACGTTGAAGAGCGAAAGTTTCTTCGCCGCGCCTGATTCACTGTTCGATGAGGGCCGCTCGCAAAATAGCGTTTTCGGCCCTGCTTCGGTAGTATCAGATCATTCAGTCTTAATCTGTATCAATGTTCCTCAAACGGATTAACCTATATTCTTCATGCATTAATGTTAATGCATGGACAGGCGCTTCCGTTTGCCGGTTTCCCCAAGGGGGCTCTGACTTCCTGGCGCCCTTCATCCACGGTGTCCACGCGATCAGGCGCGGATCCTGCCTTCATGACTTGCCGGTTCTATCCGATTTTGAGGACGCCCATGAGTAAAGATTACAGCGCGCGGCTTGCGGACATCGTAAGCGATAACAAAGACCAACTTCTGGACGTCTGGCTGGCTGGCCTGTTCTCGAAACTCATGCGGCGTGACAAGGCGGGCGATGCAGAAGTGCGTCAGAAAGCTGCGCAGTTTCTGCCCCTGCTGGCCGATACACTGAAGAAATCCGAAACACTCAACATTCAGTCGCCCGAATGGGGCGATCTGCGTCAGCTGCTCGAAGAAATCTCGCAGTCGCGTGTGCGACAGGGTTTCACGCCGATTGAAACAGCCAGCTTTATCTTTTCTCTGAAAGAGCCCTTGTTCGACCACCTCAGGAAAGCGCTTGGCGATGATTCCAAGCAGCTGGCCGATTCAATAGCCGTTACCAGTACATTGTTCGACGACCTTGGTCTCTTCACAGTTGAGGTCTACCAGAAAGCTCGCGAGCAGGTGATTCTGCGGCAGCAACAGGAGCTACTTGAACTGTCCACGCCAGTCGTGCAGCTCTGGGATGGGATTCTGGCGCTGCCACTGATCGGTACGCTCGACAGCGCCCGTACTCAGGTGGTTATGGAGAGTCTGCTTGAAAAGATTGTTGAAACCGGATCTGAAATAGCGATCATTGATATCACGGGCGTACCGACGGTCGATACGCTCGTGGCCCAGCACCTCCTCAAGACGATAGCAGCGGCCCGTCTCATGGGCGCGGATTGCATAATCAGCGGAATTCGCCCTCAGATTGCACAGACCATCGTGCATCTCGGTGTCAATCTGGAGGATGTCATCACGAAGTCGACACTGGCTGATGCCTTCATTATCGCCATGAAGCGGACAGGCGCGAGTATCAACACGAGCGAATCCCGGCAGCAGAGGGCTTAGAGTCCATGGAGCGTATTCCTATTCTCAGAATGGGGCGACTGCTGTTGGTCACCATTCAGGTCGACATGCACGACCGGCTGGCGATGACGTTGCAGGACGACCTGACCGCGCGAATCGTGAAAGACCGTGCCAATGGCGTACTCATTGATATCTCGGCTTTGGATATCGTCGATTCGTTTATCGGTCGAATGATCAGCAACACGGCCGCCATGGCCAAGATTCTGGACGCCGATACCGTGCTGGTTGGCATGCAGCCTGCGGTGGCCATCACGCTGGTGGAACTCGGTCTGAATCTCACCGGCGTGAGAACAGCGCTGAACGTCGAGCGCGGCATGCAGATGCTCGACCGGAGCCACGAGTGAGGCTGGGCGGTCTGGACACTCCGCAATGACGGACATCATGCCAGTGACCGTGATGCCCGTGAAAACCGACGAGGATGTTGTCCGCCTGCGCAAGCATGTACGTGACACTATGGTCGCCATAGGCTTCAGTCTCATCGAGCAGACGAAGGTCATTACCGCTGCCAGTGAGCTGGCCAGGAACACGCTGCGCTATGGCGGTGGTGGCGAGGTCAGCATCCATCATATTGATGAGTTTGATCGCAAAGGCGTCATGCTCGTATTCAGTGACAAGGGCCCCGGTATCGAAGACATTGCACTTGCGCTGACTGATGGCTATACCAGCGGTGGTGGGCTCGGTCTGGGGCTGAGTGGCGCGAAACGTCTCGTCGATGAGTTCGAGCTTGATACCAGAGTGGGGGAGGGTACGAGCGTGAGCATTGCCAAGTGGAAGCGATATTGAATCGATTGGGTAGTCAGCGACAGCTCAGCATACAGGATTCTACCGAAGTCGGAGTGGCCAGAAGAGCGGGTGCATGTCTGGCCGCCGATCTCGATTTCAGCGAAGTTCGGGCCGGCCAACTTGCCCTCATCATCACCGAATCTGCCACCAACATTCTCAAGCACGCCGACGGCGGTGAGATTTTACTCAGAACTGTTTATAACGGCGATCGAGGCGGCGTTGAAGTCCTGGCCATCGATGCCGGGCCAGGTATTCCTGATCTCGAACGGCAAATGGTCGACGGACAGTCCAGCGCAGGCAGCTACGGTGTTGGGCTTGGTGCTATGCAAAGGTTGGCCCAGACCATCGACATCTATACGGCCCCCGGTTCCGGCTGCATTCTCTGGACGCTGATCTGGGACGATGGCATCGGGCCGGCAGAAGATGACTGGCAGCTCGGCGCCGTCTGCCTGCCAATGATTGGCGAGGAGAGCTGCGGTGACGACTGGTATGTTCGTGAGGACAGTGGTCTGCTGACAATGCTCGTAACTGACGGGCTTGGGCATGGTCCTCTGGCGGCCGACGCTTCGCGAGCTGCTTCACTGGCCATTAAGGAAGCACCACTTCGACCGCCCGGCGCCTTGATGGAAACCGTGCATACAGCATTGAAAGGCACCCGTGGTGCAGCTGCAGCCATTGCCCAGTTCGGATCGGAACAGGGTGAGATGGTGTTCGCCGGCATTGGCAATATCTCAGCTTCATTTTTCAATGACTCCAAACGCCGGCATCTGCTGTCGCACAACGGTATCGTCGGCAGCAATGTGAGGAAGATTCAGGAATTTCGCGAGCCCTGGCGTAATGGCAATCTCTGCATTGCCCACTCTGACGGTATTGGAACCCGCTGGAATCTCGATGATTACCCGGGGCTCGAACGCTGTCACCCTGCCCTGATCGCGGCAGTGATCTATCGCGACCACTCCCGTCGGCGAGATGATGTGAGTATTGTTGCCGTGCGCGAAGTGAGTGAGTTGTTATGACCCTTCGCATCATGACGATACATATTCAGCGTCAGCTCGACGTGGTCTCTGCGAGGCAGCGGGCTCGACAGATTGCAACCCTCTGTGGCTTCGGCCTGCAGGATCAAGTGCGCATTGCCACCTCCGTTTCCGAACTGGCGCGAACCGTCTATAACCAGGCCGGCAAAGGCAAGGTTCACTTCAGTATTGAAGGCTCCACGCCTCCTCAGGTCCTCACGGTAGAGATCCAGAATAGTGGACAGAGCATCGATGACGTCGATACCTATCTCGCTGGCGACGACATAAGCACTGAGGAAAAGGAGGCCGGTGTTCTCGCAGCAAAACGTCTCATGGACCGCTTCGAAGTCAATTCTGACCCGGAAAAGGGCACCGTGATCATGCTGCAGAAGTTGTTCTACCAGGATGCGCCTGTCGTCACGGCAGCCATGGTCAACGCCTTTTGTACCGAGATCTCGGCGACTCCGGCAGCCGAGGACACCATGGCTGAAGTCGTGCAGCAGAATCAGGAGCTTCTGAGCACATTGGCCGAATTGAAGGCGAGGCAGGAAGAGTTGCTGCAGTTGACCCGCGAACTGGAAGACACTAATCGTGGCGTAGTGGCTTTGTATGCCGAGCTGGACGAAAAAGCGGATCACCTCCGGCGTGCCGATGAGATGAAGTCCCGTTTTCTGTCCAATATGAGCCATGAGTTCCGTACACCGCTGAGCTCTATTCGTGCGCTGGCCAAGCTCTTGCTCGATCATGTCGATGGCGAACTTGGTGAAGAGCAGGAGAAACAGGTCAGTCTTATCCTGCAAAGTGCGCTCGGCTTGACGGAACTCGTCAATGATCTGCTGGATATTGCGAAGATAGAGGCGGGTAAGGTCGATATCAATCCGGCCGAATTCGATATCAGTGACTTGTTCAGCGCGCTCCGTGGCATGCTTCGACCACTCCTGGTGGGCGATGCTGTCAACCTGAACTTCATTGAGCCTGAGGAGCCTATCAGGATGTTCACGGATGAGGCGAAGTTATCCCAGATTCTGCGCAATTTCATATCGAACGCCCTCAAATTTACCGAGGTAGGGGATATCAATGTGCGGGCGCAGCAGCTGGATGATGGCGATGTCTCGTTCTCTGTGCAGGACTCCGGCGTGGGCATCGCCAACGAGCATCTCTCCCTCATCTTCGAAGAATTCGGTCAGATCGAGCATCGACTGCAGCGCCACCTGAAAGGCACCGGTCTCGGCCTGCCGCTCTGCCAGAACCTGGCGGTGCTGCTTGGTGGCAAGGTCAGTGTTGACAGTAAGCTCGGGCAGGGTTCGACGTTTTCGGTCACGCTGCCTCAGATGTTCAGTGACCGGCGGGGTCGACGAAGCGACACGACCTTAGAGGCATTGACACAGGATGGGAGACAGCCCGTATTGCTGGTTGAGGATAACCCAACCGTACGGCTGATCTACGACAAGTTTCTGGTAGATACGGATTATCGGCTGGTCGTCGCCAGAAGTGTGCAGGAAGCCAGAGATCTCTGGTCAGATGTCGATCCAGTGGCTGTGATACTGGACATTATGCTGCATGGTGAAACAGCCTGGCACTGGTTGGTCGAGCTGAAGAATGATCCTCGTTGCTCACAAGTGCCGGTTATCGTGGCGACTGAAGTTGATGATTACGGTAAGGGTATGGCACTGGGCGCTGGAGACTACTACGTCAAGCCGCTCTCAAAGCAACAATTGCTGTCGGCACTCCGGACGCTTGTGCATACCCAGCCGCCGGTCTCCGGTATTTCATCAGCCGATACTCACTGAAACAGGTCAGGCCTATGAACATGAGTCAGTATGCCGAGGCGCTCATTCTGAACGTCGATGACTCGGACGGGGCGCGCTACGCCAAAAGCCGTATACTCAAGCGAGCAGGCTTTTCCGTCATCGAAGCCCGTGATGGGGAAGAGGCCCTGGCGAAGGCTCGTTCAGAGAAACCAGTGCTGATTCTGCTAGACGTGAAGCTTCCCGATATCAACGGCATCGAAGTCTGTCGTCAGCTCAAGTCTGATAGCGAGACCCAGACCATACTCGTGCTGCAGACCTCAGCATCTTTCATCGGCAGTGCCGACCGGATTCGCGCCCTGGAGATCGGCGCCGACAGTTATCTTATCGAACCCATAGAACCAGAAGAACTGGTAGCCAATGTCAGGGCGCTTCTGCGCCTTGGCCACGTAGAACGTGAGCTGCGTGAAGTGGATCGGCGCAAGAACGAATTCCTTGCCACGCTGGCGCACGAGTTGCGAAACCCGCTAGGTCCGATACGTACTTCGGTGGAGCTTTTGCGCAAGCTGGATCCGGTTGTGCCCCCGATGCAGGCGAAAGCAAGAGACACCATTCAGCGGCATACAGATCATCTGGCCTTGCTGGTAGACGATCTGCTCGACGTTGCGAGAATCTCCCAAGGCAAGATCGCCTTGCGGGCAGAGCCAGTACCTGTGAAAGGCTTCGTCGTCAATGCGCTCGATACCAGTCGCGCGGCCATTACCGCAAAAGGGCACACTCTGACTGTGGATCAGCCCGAGCAGGACGTGTGGGTGCAGGGCGATCAGGTCCGTTTGTCGCAGATCCTCAGTAATCTGCTGCTGAATGCTGCCAAATATACGCCTCCCGCCGGCCATATCGAGCTCAGGGTCACCGCGACCGATAACGAGCTGATCATGATCGTCAGTGATGATGGCATTGGTATCGATGAGGCCAGCGTGGATTCGATTTTCAACCTGTTTTCGCAGAGTGATCATGTGCGTGACCAGGTGCAGGACGGCCTTGGTATCGGCTTGTCGCTGGTTCGGACCCTTGTGGATCTGCACGGTGGTTCAGTGTCGGTGCAGAGTGCAGGTAAGGGTCAAGGCAGCCGTTTCGAGGTTCGCCTGCCTCTGGCTGAAGCCGGCGCTGTGCCACTGGCAGAACCAGCTGAGAAGACGGTTGCCCAGGTCCAGCAGCGCGTGCTCATTGTCGATGACAATATCGATGCGGCAGAAGCCCTGGCTCAGCTGCTCGAACTCAGTGGCCACAAGGTGCAGACGGCCTTCAGTGGTCAGGCGGCGCTCGATGTCGTGGCACAGTTCTGTCCAGAGTTCGTATTTCTCGACATCGGGTTGCCAGACATAAGCGGTTATGACGTGGCGGCTATGCTCAATGAGCTCAGACCGGCCATGCAATTCATCATCATCGCGTTGACAGGCTATGGTCAGTCGCAGGATCGTGAGTCTGCGCTCGAGGCAGGCTGCGACCATCACCTTGTCAAACCTCTCGATTTCAGCATGCTCAGTGCCCTGGGGCTGAATCTGCAGCTCGCCAAGGCTTAGTCAGACAAGACCGGATCACTATGGACAGAGATTTCTGGCACGAGAAATGGAAGCAGAAAGAACTGGGCTTTCACAAGCGCGAGCCTAATCCGCTGCTCCTGCACCATTTCGGCAAGCTAGGGCTTGAACCGGGTAGCCGTGTGCTCCTGCCCTTATGTGGCAAGACGCGCGACATCAGCTGGCTGCTCGCGAACGGCTATAGCGTTGCAGGGTCCGAGCTGGTCCCCACTGCCATCGAGCAGCTGTTCGAAGAGCTCGAGGTGACGCCGAAAGTCACCGAAGTTGGCTCGCTCAGCCTTTACAGCGCGAAGGATATCGACATCTATGTTGGCGACATCTTCGATCTGCGCGCTGACACGCTCGGTCATGTCGACGCGATCTATGATCGTGCCGCGTTGGTGGCCTTACCGGAGGCATTGCGTGCACGGTATGCGGATCACCTGATGGCGATATGCCACAAGGCGCCGCAGTTATTGATTACTTTTGACTACGCCCAGCGCCTGATGGCAGGCCCCCCGTTTTCAGTAGATGAAGCGGAAGTCGAGCGTCATTATGGCCGGCACTACGATGTCAGGCTGGCATCGAATACGACAGTTGAAGGGGGCTTGAAGGGCTTGTACCCAGCGGATGAGCTGGTGTGGGTGCTTGCCGACCGCAGCGGCTCGTGAGCCGCTGCGGCTGGATTGGTTTTACCGCAGGTTGAGATCGAAGTTGCCCTGGATCTTCTCGCCATTATCCGCAATCATTTCGAAGCTGCCGCTCACGCGGTCCCTATCGAGCGAATCTATCGTCAGGCTGCCCTCGCTTGGATATGCCTGTGGGCCGACAGGTGGCGCTTCTTCGTCGAAGCGACTCGTGTAAATGTCGAAGAATGTACCGTCGACCAGCCCCCCGCCGATGTTATGTACGCCAGTTCTCAGTCCAGGAAATGAGCAGTGTGGCGAGGTGGGATTGTGTGCGGTGTTAGCCAAAGCTGTTCCATATGCCAGCGTTTTGCTAATCTTTATTCTTCGCAGTTCGTCCCATGCAGATTCAAACAATGGATTCCAGAACGAACGTCTGTCCGGCAGTAAACAATCAGCAATTTCCCAGCGGCGCCACAGCGCAGGCTGAACTCATTCGTAGCACTGACTGGTCCAGCCTGGCAGTCGGTCCTACAGAACAATGGCCCCAAAGCCTGCAGGCGCTCGTCAGTTACTCTCTGGCTTCGAACGACCCGGTCAATATTATCTGGGGTCCAGAGTGCACCCAGATCTATAACGATGCCTACGAAGCCATTTGTGGTGACAAGCATCCGGGTGCCCTGGGCATGGATTTTCGTGCCTGTTGGGCTTCCGGCTGGTCGGTCATTGGTCCGGCCTTCGAACAGGCTCTCGCTGGTGAGACTTCCGAGCTCGAAAACCAGAGGCTGTTTCTGCTCAGACAAGGCCGCCTGGAAGAAACATTTTTCAACCTGTCGTTCAGTCCGGTTCACGATGAGGGCGGCAAGGTCACCGGGGTGGTGCAACGAGCAACTGAAACCACCAGGGCGGTCATCGGCGAGCGGCGAACCCGGGCACTTGGCGACCTCACCAAAGCGCTGGCTCAAGCGGAATCGACAGACGACGTATTCCGGCTCAGCGTTGATACACTCGCCCGGTATGACGCCGATCTGCCATTCGTAGTGCTCTATCATCAGGACTCGGAGCAGACGGTATATCGTCTCGCCGGAAGTGCTGGTGTGGAACCGGGGCTCTGCGTCAGTCCCCCGCAACTCTCGACTGATGAACCTGGTATCTGGCCCATTGCGACACTGCTTGAACAGGCGCAGCGACAAGCGGTGAGCGATCTCAGAGCGTTGCTGGATGGCGTGGCTTGCGGCCCCTACGAAGAGGCGCCAGATCATGCTTTCGCTATACCCATCATGCGAGCCGGTGACAGCGCGCCCGCAGCGCTGCTCATGGCGGGTGCTTGTCCACGCCTGCCGCTGGACGATGCTTATGCAGAATTCTACGACCTCGTCGTCTCAGCATTGAGTGCAGCGCTCACGCGCATCTTCCAGATCGAGGTTATGCGTACGCAAGCATTGTTGCAGGCACAGATCGCTGCCGAGCGCGATCGCAATGCCCTGCTCCAGAGTCAGGCAGAATTCGCGGCCTTATTCGAGCAGGCCTCGGCCGGGATCGCTGAAACCGGATGTGATGGTCGCCTGCTGCGAGTAAACAACCAGTTCTGCAAGATACTTGGCCGCTCCAGGGAAGCGCTGATCGGCCAGCTGGCAATGGATTTTGTCCATCCTGAAGACCGTGAAGAAAACAGCCGTCGGCTGCAGGAGCTGATGAGTAGTGTGCAGGCCTTCGATATCTACAACAGATATCAAAGACCGGATGGCTCGGGCGTATGGGTCAGCAAGACCGTCACGCCGATCCGTGTGCGTGGGCGTAGCGGGGTCGAACGAATTCTGGCAGTGGTCATCGACGCCACTGAGCGCAACCAGGCTGAGGCGCAACTCGAAGCGGCGAGCCGGAACAAGGACGAGTTCCTGGCGATGCTGGCGCATGAATTGCGTTATCCACTGGCACCAATCAAGGCCGCTGCTCGCGCGATCGGGCTGGCCAATCTCGATGAGGCAACTCTGAACCGAACCAGCGCGGTCATCAGCCGCCAGGTGCGTCATATGACTGCGCTGGTGGATGATTTGCTCGATGTCTCGCGCGTCAGCCGCGGCATTGTCACCATCAGTCGTTCCCCGCAGGACATCGCCAACATTCTTGCCAATGCCATCGAACAGGTTCAGCCACTGTTCGATGCCCGTCAGCATCGTCTCATCACCGACATCGATCCGGATAGCGGCTGGGTGCTCGGTGATGAAAAGCGTCTCATACAGATTCATACCAACCTGCTGAGCAACGCGGCGAAATATACGCCAGAGCAGGGCACCATCGTGTTGCGCACCGGCGTTGATGAAGACGTGATTCGCATCAGTATCGAAGATAACGGCATTGGCATCGAGAAGGCCTTGCAGGCCGGAATGTTCGAGCTCTTCGCGCAAGCCAAGCGGACACCAGACCGGTCACAGGGCGGCCTCGGCCTCGGCCTTGCCCTCGTCAAGAACCTCGCTGAACTGCACGATGGTAGCGTAGCCTGCGTCAGCAAAGGTATCGGTCAGGGCAGCACGTTTACGGTGACCCTGCCGCGTCTGGCGCAGAGCACAGAAGAATCCGGACACTCGAAGCCTGACCCTGAAACCGCTGGCTCGAACCGTGCTCTGCGCATCCTACTTGTCGACGATAACGTCGATGCCATCGATATGCTCTCGCTACTGCTCAAGACCATTGGTCATGAGGTGACTATGCAATATACCTCGAAAGCAGCTTTGGAGGCGGCAAAGGAACAATTTCCAGACGTGGCCATACTCGATATCGGTCTTCCGGATATGGATGGCAATGCCTTGGCGCGCCGGCTGCGGGCGCAGCCTGAAACCAGGCACCTCATTTTAATAGCGCTGACGGGTTACGGGCAGGCAGAGGATCGGAAAAAGGCCATCGAAGCCGGCTTCGATCATTACCTGACGAAGCCGGTGGATTTCGACGAATTGCGAGGCTTGCTGAAAACGATAGCTTCAGCGCTGAGACTATAGCTCGCCGATGAAGCTCATCGGAATGGTCGGGCCCTGACCGATGAACATCAGAGTGCATCACTCCAATAATTCGAACAGAATATCCTGTGCACCCTCCCACAGTACCTTGGTACCAAGCGGACGCAGCTGCTCCTTGCCCTCGACGACAGTGAGAAAATGGTTACCGGCCAATTGGCCCATCTTGCTGGCGAAGCAGCAGCTGCCATAGGCGAATATGATCTCGGTCTCGCTATAGCCGCCGGGATAGAACAGCACGTCGCCGACCGAGGGGTGGCTGGTATGGTTTTCGAAATCCACGCCAAGCTTGAATTCACCTAGCGGAATCCAGCAGCCTTCACCGCTCCAGCGCACATGAATCACTTTCTGTCGGTATGGGAGCAGCTTGAGGAAGGCCTCAACGGTTTCAGGTGCATCGGGATGAGGCTCTGCAACGAAGCGATATTGGCCTGCAGTAATGGCAATTCTGGTCATGGAAGCATTCTCCAGTTTTAGATTGTGGACATTGTTGGCTGGTGGGTCACAGAACATCCAGCCATGGTGTAGGGCGACCGAATTGTGGCTTCGGCTTGGCCGGGGTCGGTCGATCGCAACGCTGATATTCACCGAAGCCCTTGCTGCCGGTAAATTCACCGTCTTGATAGACAGTGACGCCACGGCATACAGTTATCGCGGGCCATGCTCGAAGATGCCGCCCCTCATATGGGGTGTAGTCGACATTGTGATGAAGCCGATCATTACGGATCGTCATATCGATATCGGTGTTCCAGATGACGAGATCTGCATCGGCGCCGATGCAGATCGTGCCTTTCCGCGGATAGAGGCCGTAGATCTTCGCGGGTTCGGTCGAGGTCACCGATACGAACCTGTTGATGTCGATGCGACCAGTCATCACGCCCTCCGAAAACAGCAGGGGTAGGCGCGTTTCGATGCCGGGAATACCATTGGGGACATGCGTGAAGTTGCCATCGCTGCCGCCGATTTGCTTGCCCTTCGGGTCGTTGTAGCGAAACGGCGCATGATCCGACGAGAAGACCTGAAAAGTGCCATTGCTCAGGCCATCCCAGATAGCCTGCTGGCTGCTGGCATCACGCGGGGGTGGACTGCAGATACACTTTGCGCCCTCATGGCCGGGCTGATCCAGATCGGCTGCTGTCAGAAACAGATACTGTGGGCAGGTCTCGCCATAGACACTCAGGCCGCGGCTTTGTGCATCGCGAATCTGAGCCGTCGCCTCTTCGCTCGACACGTGGACGATCAGCACCGGCGTGTCGAGGAACTCGCCCAGGGAAATCGCCCGATGAGTTGCTTCGCGCTCCACCACGACTGGACGCGACAGGCCGTGAAATTTTGGCGCGCTCAGGCCCTTGGCGAGCATGCGTTCCGTCAGCCAGGCGATACAATCGGTGTTTTCGGCATGAATCATCGTCATGCCGCCCTCGCGCCGGGCTATGGACAGCACATCGAGAATCTGACGATCATCGAGTTTCAGGTCATCGTAGGTCATGTAGAGTTTCAGCGAGGTGTAACCACGCTCGATCAATTGCGGTAATTCCCGTTCCACCACATCTGGCGTCGGATCGGCCACAATCAGGTGAAAGGCATAGTCGATGCAGGCTTCGCCATCAGATACTGCGTGGTAATTGGCGACGGACTCCTCCAGCGTTGCCCCTTTCTTTTGCAGCGCGAAGGGCATCACCGTAGTCGTTCCACCGCAAGCCGCCGAGCGCGTCCCCGTAAAGAAATCATCGGCGAATACCGATCCGTCGTCAGTGGGTTGGGCCAGGTGACAATGCGCATCGACGCCACCTGGTAAGACCCATCGGCCGGCTGCATCGATCTCTTCCCTGCCGGGCGGCAGGCGCTGGGCCAGGGCCTCTATACGGCCATCGCGAATACCGATGTCCGCATCGAAAATGTCGGTGGCGGTGGCGATGTGAGCATTGCGAATGACCAGGTCGAAAGTAGCAGTGTCCATTAGAAAGTCTCCTGAAAGAGAGAGCCCCAGCCGGTGAGGCGAGCAGTGTCTGCGCCAGCCAGCCGTAGCGATTTCCACACGACGGTGGAGATGGTGTCGTAAATCGGGATACCCAGTTCTGCTTCCAGCTCGGCCAGCAGCAATGCGGCTTGCAGAATTGCCGTATCGTCAAATTGTTTGAGTGCACTGTCAGAGAGCGCGATTTCTGTTACTGGAAATCGGGCAAAGTGTGCGCTGGTTTCCGGCAAACCCGCCAATATCTCCGTAGTGACTGGCTCCAGGGTCGTGTTGGACGATGGGGTGAGCATGCCTAAGCGGATGGGATTGATCATTTTTGAGCGCCTGTGTTTTGCAAGATCGAAGACTGAAATTCGAGGCCGAGCAGCCGTTCGACTTCGGCGCCGAACTGCAGAACGCGCATATCGGTATACCGCTGACCGACGATCTGCAGCGCTATTGGCAGCCCGCGCCGACCGAATCCGCAGGGTACTGATAGCGCCGGTGTATCACAGAGATTGAACAGCGGCGTGAACGCTGCGTGGTCGCGTGGGCCTGCAGGCCGACCGCCAATCGTGGCGGGCGCCAGCTCGTCGCACGGCCACGGCTCGACAGGCACGGTAGGGCAAAGCAGCAGGTCGTAACGCTCGAAAAAAGCATTCAGCTGCGTGCGGGCGCGGTGACGACAAAAGTTCGCTTCGGCCAGTTCGCACGCTTTCACTCTTTGACCATTCTCGATCTGGGCGGCGATGACAGGATCGAACTGCGCAGGATCTTTCTGCCATTGCTCGCCGAAAAGCACCGCTAGTTCGGCGTGTTGTCGCATCAGATAAGGGAAATGAATGACGTCTTCACTCCATTGCGGAGTGGCATCGTCGATCTTCCAGCCAGCTTCGCGGAGTCGATTAATGGCAGATTGGATGGCCACGGCGACATCGTCATCGACGGCCAAACCACAGCCGAGGTTAGGCGACCAGGCCAGGCGCAGGGCCTCGTTCGGAGGCGAGCTGACCGCCCGGGAGAATGATGAGGGGACAGACATGTCCAATGGCAGCGGGTGCGACAAGGGATCACGGGGATCGTAGTCAGCAAGTGCATCCATCATCAGGGCGCAATCATGGACGTCTCGAGCGATCGTGCCGATCGAACTCATGTCGCGACAGGGCTCGTCGAAGCCCCACGGATTGGGGATCAGCCCGGATGTACATTTGAATCCGACCAAACCAGTATGGGCAGCCGGGCGCCGGGTCGAGCCGCCTGTATCAGTGCCGAGGGCTATCGGGCTGAAGCCTGCCGCAACCGAGGCCACCGCACCGCCGGATGATCCGCCCGGGGTCAGATCCGGTTGCCACGGATTGCGGGTGACGCCGTGCAGCGGATTGGACGTCACGCCCTTGCAGGCAAACTCCGAGCAATTCGTGATGCCGATGCAGATGGCGCCTGCCGCCTTCAGTCCTGCGACGCTCCAGGAGTCCTCAGGCGCGATGAAATCCTCGTAAAGCCTTGAGCCGTAGGTGGCTCGCCGCCCCTTGACCCATAAGTTGTCCTTGACGGTAAATGGCACGCCAAGCAAGGGCAAACGGCTGCCTGTCGCTGCAAGCTGATCGGCCTGCCTGGCCTGCGCCAGCGCATCGTCAGCTGCGACATCGACCATCGCCCCCAGAGATGGGTCAATAGTGGCCATCCGCTTCAACAGGCAGGCCACGAGGTCGACTGCGGACAGGGTGCCAGAGCTGATTTGGCCAGCGATATCACGAGCTCGCAAAGCATGGTAAGCACGGGGTGAGACTGGCGCGGATGAATTACTCACTTCGGCAGGTCGATGTTGATCCATTCACGCTACCTTGGCTGTAATAGAAAAAATACAAACGATTCCGCTCAATTTTGTATAAAATCTGAAGCAGAATTGCATACGATCTAACCAAACATCTATTCCTGAGGCAGCTTGAACACACCAGTCCACAAGAAAGCCCCTATAGCGAGCAGTCGCTTGAAGCCTGTCACACAGGACACGCTGGCCAATCGAGGCATGACCAGTGAGCAGTTCTATCAGAAGATTCTGCATGCGATTCTCGAACATCGACTTGCGCCTGGCACCCAGCTCGTGGAAGAGCGTCTGGTGGTGCTGTCCGGTTTGAGTCGTACGAAGATTCGACCGGTGCTCGCGCGGCTGGCTCATGAGCGACTGGTCGAGCTGATACCGAACCGAGGTGCGTTTATCGCACGACCCTCGGTAGAAGAAGCGCGGGAGGTCTTTTTCACGCGCAACCTGATCGAACCGGCGATCATCAGGCTGCTGTGCGACGATGCCGGGGGTCGCGACATCAGGGCACTGAAACGACATATCACGAAGGAGCGTAAAGCTCGCCGCGATGGCGATCGCCTCGCTATCATCCGTCTGTCCGGTGAGTTTCACGTTCTGCTCGCAGAACTGGCGGGGAATGCCATCCTGGTGCGTATGATGCGCGAACTGACGGCGCAAACCTGTCTCGTCATCACACTGTACGACGCCGCGAATACCCCCTCCTGCCCCGATCATCACCATGCCGACATCATCGAAGCCATTGAAGCCAGGGACGTGAAACTGGCGACGCAACGCCTGACCGCCCATCTTCGCGCGGTGGAAAACACGCTGCGGCTGGAGGTCGATGAGGAGGCAGCAGTCGACCTGACAGCCATTTTCGCCTGAAGCATCGATGTACCGCTGAATCATTGACGATCTGGCACCGAAAAGTTCTCGGCAAAATCAGCAAAGACTTGGGCGGCCATTGCAGCATCTTCCGCTGTCATCGTTTCGCGAGGATGATGACTGATGCCACCATTTCCACAGCGCACGAACAGCATGGCGACGGGGGCAATGTCGGCAATGATCATGGCATCATGGCCCGCCCCGGATGGCAGGCTGAGAGGGGGGCAGCCATGCCGCTGCATCGACTCCGCCAGTCGCGCCTGTAACCAGTCAGCGCAGGCCACGCTGGCTGCCTCGTAGGTTTTTATCAGGTGAGGACGAACGCCGCGGCGTGTGGTGATGCGTGTGATCTCGGTCTGAATGTCGTCTACGGCTTCAATGCGTAGCGCATCGTCACCTGCGCGAATGTCGATGGATATTACCGCCTTTCCTGGAATGACATTGCCGGCCCCATTGGGGACGTTGAACTGGCCTACGGTGCCCACCAGACCCGCTGCAGCCGTGCAGCGACGTTCGATGTAGAGGGCAATCTCGGCACCCGCCATGGCGGCGTCATGCCGTGAGCTCATCGGGACAGTGCCGGCGTGGCCGGCGAGGCCCTCCAACTCGAGGATGAAGCGGGTTGAACCGGAGATGGCGGTTACCACGCCAAGGGCCAGGTTTTCCTCAAGGAGCACCGGACCTTGCTCAATGTGAATTTCGAGATAGGCGGCAACACTGTCTGAGGGCATCGCAGCACTGGGCAGAGACTCCGGATCGAGGCCCTCGGCCGTCATCGCCTCGCGCATCGTCATGCCGTCAGAATCCTGGTTATCAAGCACGGCATAATCAAAGGTGCCGGTGATGGCACGACTACCGAGCAGTGGCGCCTTGAAGCGGACACCTTCTTCTTCGCAGAACGCCACCACTTCGACTGGAAAGGGAAAGCGCCTGCCCAGCTTGTTCCAGGCGTCGATGCAGGCGATTGGCAGCAGTATGCCGAGTGGTCCATCGTACTTCCCGCCATTACGAACCGTGTCGAAATGCGAGCCCGTCATGAGCATCGGAAGGTGTTGATCAGTGCCCTCGTAGCGTCCAATCACATTACCTGTCGCGTCGCGGCGAACCGTCATGCCGGCATCCTGCATCCAGGCCTCTATCTGGGCTGCAGCCGCGACATGGGCGGCCGTGAGATAGGTGCGAGTCATCATGCCTGCCTGCTCTGTATGCTGCGCAAGTACCTCGGCGCGCTGCATGATGTCATGCCCCAATAGGGTGTAATCGATGTCTTGATCCTGGGACCCAAGCGCATCGACATTGTCTTCAGTATTCATGGTCATGATCGCCTTCCGTTCTGAAACCAGGGTGAGTTCTATCCACGGCAGGACAAGCGAAGAGCGCGGCCAGTGCCGGGTCGATATTCTGCAATTGCGCAGGTGCTGGAGCGGCATAACTGCCTGCCCGCGGTTTCGGCAGCTTCAGGCGGACCAGCGACTCCAGCATACCGACGCCACAGGCAATACCATCGATCAGGGGCACGGGACAGTCTGCCTGAATTCTTCGATGTAGCCCGACGAGGGCTGCGCCAGCCAGGATCACAGCATCGCAACGGTCTTCGTCGACAAGCGCCTGAGCCGCGATGCGGATCGCCTCGAGCGCATTCTCTGGGTCGGCATAGAGTGCAGCCGCCGACGATCCGACCACACGCATGCCGGCGAAGCGCGGCTCGAAGCCGCAGGCAACGATGCGTTCGCGATAGACGGCAGCGTTTCGTTCACCAGGCAGAACGACACCGAAACGAGAGCCAACCATGGTCGCGACGTGACACGCCGCCTCCGTCATGCCGACTACCGGTACAGGCAGTAGCTCGCGCAACGCCTGTACCGCAGTGTCGAATGAAATTGCGACCAGTACGGCATCGAATGGCTCATCGACAGCGGCGACCGCTTCCAGCATGGCACTGGCCGCAACCACTTCTGCCGCACGACTGGCGACGACATTGGCGCCACGTTCGCACCGCGTCGCCACGATTTCGGTTTCCCCGCCAGCATGCCTTCTGGCTTCTGCGAACAGTGCCTCGGTGATGCTTTCACTGGTATTGCCATTGAGTAGAAGAATGCGCATTGGCTCTCCGCGTAGCTTCGCTAGGAAAGCTCTGTTCGCAAGGAATATGCCATCACATAATTTTGTACACAATACTGTCAGCAATTGCTGCGAGCCGTGGGCGAGCGCTTCGCAGGCGATTCGGTATAAATCATTGGCCAGATCAGAGATGAGTCCAGTTAATGCACCAATTCAGGATGTTGCCTGCCTGCTTTGCACGATTAAAGTGCAAAATAAAATTTCGTTATGCACACATAAAACTAGAGAATTGTGGACAATTTATTCGCATGAATATGCGGGTTAAGCCGTTACTGCACTGGGCTTGATGCGATTTGCGTCCAAGGCAGCGCTCCAGGCGTGTGAACTCATGGCATGACGCTTGCTCTGGCCAGAACAACGCAAGCACACAGCCACCTCGAGCACGTCAGAGGGCAAGAGCAGGGCTTGTGACAGATGCAACTCGCTCTCGTCGAGGCGCAATGTTTTCCCACTATTCATTTCTGATGATTGGAGTTCGCTATGTGTGATAGGCATGGAAACTATATGCAGAACGTCGAAGAGTTGCTGAAGTCTCGCCGCAATTTCTTGAAGGGCGCGTCCATGACTGGCGTTGCGGCATTGCTGCCCATGGGTTTCGCCGCTGCGCTAAACCCCACTGCCTCATGGGCTGCCAGCTCCACTATGATCAAGACGACGCACGGTACTGGTTTCTGTAACCTGGGGCTGTTCCTCGTTAAAGAGCGCAATCTGGCAAAGGATGATGGCGTCGAACTTGATTTCGTAGTCACACCGTCCAACGCTGATATCGCAACGCTGTTCGGCGCCGGCATCGTCGAAATGTCGATGATCCCCTATTCCAATTTCATAACGCTCTACGACGCCGGCGCGCCAGTGAAGATTGTCGCCGGAGGTGGTGTCGAAGGGTGCATGATCGTCGCTGCGGAAGGCATCAAGAGTGCCGCGGATCTGCGCGGCAAAACGCTCGGCACTTTCCAGGCCGATACACTGGAAGTGTTGCCGTTCGACTATCTGAAAAAGGCTGGCATGAGCTTCAAGGATGTCGATGTGCGTTACTTCAACACCTCGCCTGAGATGGCACAGGCCTTCATCAGCGGTGCCATCGATTCGATGTGCCACATCGAGCCATACGCCTCGCAGTCGCTCGCTTCGCGAAAGGGCGCAACGATCATTTCAGACGGAACAGATCTCTACGGATCGGAATATTCGGATTGCGTACTGGCGGTAAGAACTCCGCTGCTGGAAAAGAATCCGGGAGCTGTCAAAGCCGTCATCAAGGCCCTCTTAGTCGCACAAAGCCAGGTCGAAGCCGATCCGGAAGCAGCCCTGAAGGCCACCGTAGGCCGGTACTACAAGACGTCGATGGAAGCCGCACGGGATGCGAAGAACAAGCAGCCGGTCAAGATCGATCAGCGCGATCAGACATCTTTCATTTTAGCGCGCGGTGAGTCACTCAAGGAGCTGGGTTACGTCAAGAAGATTCCGGATGACAAGGCCATCGACTGGACGCTGCTGGAGCAGGTCATTGCGGAGAACCAGCCTTTGTACGACAGCCTCAAGCTGACATCAGCTGGCATTGCCTGATCACCAACACAGGACTGAATCCATGGCTGTTCCCGCTGTTTCCTGCCATCAGGTATCGAAAGTCTGGAACCCTGATAGCGCATCACCATTGCTGGCACTGGACGACCTGTCATTTGAAGTAGAGCGTGGCGAGTTCATCGTTCTGCTGGGGCCGTCCGGCTGTGGCAAGAGCACCTTGCTGTACATGATTGCCGGGCTCGAGTCGACGAGTTCCGGCACCATCGAGTGCGACAAGCTGCCGGTGACCGGGCCCGACTCCGATCGCGGCATGATTTTCCAGGAGGCCTCGCTCTATCCATGGCTGACCCTCTCAGACAACGTGACCTTCGGCCTCGGTCTGCGTGGCATGGGGCCGGGATTGCGGCGTGAAGCCGCCAGCAAGATCATGAAGAAGGTCGGCCTTGGCGACATGCTCGACAAGCGGCCGGATGAACTCTCCGGTGGCATGCGCCAGCGGGTCGCCGTCGCGCGGGCCCTCGCCATGCAGCCAAAGGTCCTGATGATGGACGAACCCTTTGCTGCGCTGGATGTGCAGACGCGTACCAAGATGCAGGACTTCCTGCTACAGATCTGGCGGGATAGCGGGGCGTCAATCATTCTCGTGACCCATTCCATCGATGAAGCCATTTCGCTGGCCGACCGCATCATCGTCTTCACCTCGCGTCCTGGCCGGGTGAAAAAAGATATTCGCGTCGATCTCGAACGCCCGCGCAGTCCGCGCGATCCAGCCTTCCATGCCTTGCAGGACGAACTATCCGAACTGCTGGCGGATGAAGTCGATCGGGCCTTCGCCGATCAACAGCGCAGCGAAACCGGTAGCCATACGGCGTGAGCCGTTCAACAACGGAAGCCCCCATGAAAAGCAGCGATGAAGGTTATGCCTCTCCGACGGCGACACATCCGGCCACCGGCCCCGATGTGACGCCCGTCACCAGCGCGCCAGCTCGTCCGAGAAAAATACTCGGTGGACTGTCAGGGAAAATGAAGTCGAGAGTCGAAACCGCCTGCTGGTGGCTGCTGTCAGTCGGCATTTTCGCCGGTCTCTGGGAGTTCTGCTGGTACGTCGGCTGGGCGGACCCACTGCTCATGCCACCGCCGCACATCTTTCTATCCAACCTTCCGGAGCAGTTCAAGTTCTTCGACCGCGGCAACATTGTCGGTTCCGATGACACGGGCGCCAGTGTGCTGGGTGTTCTGGCGGTCATTCTCTGGACCACTATGCGCGTGGTGGTTGGTCTGGGAATCGGTTTCGCACTCGCAGTCGCTACCGGCCTGCTGAACCGTTACAACCGCATCTTCGGCAACCTGACTCTGCCGACCATTACATTGCTGGCACCGATCTCTCCAGTGGCATGGTTGCCCATCGCCATCTTCCTGTTCGGCATCGGCAATACGCCGGCCATTTTCATGGTCTTCGTCTCGGTGTATTTCATCATCGTGCTGGCCACCCTGAATCAGATCGACAACGTGCCAGCCAACTACATACAGGTGGCCCGCATCATGGGCGCCACCAAGCGCCAGATGTATACCAGGGTGATCCTGCCGTCGATCCTGCCAGGATTGTTCATGACCTTGCGGCTGAACCTCTTTGCCGCCTGGATGGTCGTTCTCATCGCAGAGGCTGTGGGCGTTGGCAGCGGCCTGGGGCAGATCGTCATGATGGCGCGCAATACCTTCAACTCATCGCTGGTGTTCTTCAGCATGACCCTCATCGGTCTGCTCGGCTTCCTGCTGGATCAGCTACTGCGCATCGTACAGAAGCGTCTCCTGTGGTGGATCGATCAGGAAGGACGCAAGTAGGCGAGAGGCCCCTGTCATGGATTTCTCAATGTTTCTATCAAATCGAGCGAAGCTTCTATGAAAGAATCAATCTTCAAGGCGAAATGGATAGTCCGTGGCGCCATCGATCGCGACCGCGCCGATGTGCTCGAAAATGGCGCGCTGTTCCAGCGTGACGGCGTGATCGTCGATATCGGTCCGCTGGCAGAGATCGAAGCAAAATACCCTTCTGCCGAAGTGATCGGTTCTGACGATCACATCATTCTGCCAGGTTTCGTCAATGCGCATCACCACGTCGGTGTGACGCCCTTGCAATTGGGGTCACCGGATCATCCGCTCGAACTGTGGTTCGCCAGCCGTATGTCGGCACGGGATATCGACAAGTATCTCGATACGCTCTATTCAGCCTTCGAAATGATCGCCTCCGGTATCACCACGGTTCAGCATATTCATGGCTGGATGCCCGGGCCGCTCGAACAGATCAACAAAGCGGCCCTGCAGGTCGTCAATGCCTATCGTGATGTCGGTATGCGAGCCTCCTACTGTTATGCCGTTCGGGAGCAAAACCGGCTCGTCTATGAATCTGACGAAGCCTTCGTCGCCCGGCTGCCTGCCGACCTTCAGGCTTCGGTCGCAGAACACCTGAAGAAACAGGCGATTCCATTTGCTGATAATCTTGCCCTCTACGACAACCTCGTCGCGGAGAATGAAGGCCAGACTCGCACCCGCATCCAGCTTGCACCGGCCAACCTGCATTGGTGTTCCGACAATGCCCTCAGCGCACTGGAAGAGCGCTCGCTGCGGGATGATGCACCGATGCACATGCACCTGGTCGAAACCGCCTATCAGAAAGAATATGCGCGTCGCCGAACCGGCACGACTGCACTCAAGCATCTCGGCAAGCTGGGCATCCTCAGTCCCCGCCTGACCTTGGGCCATGGCGTTTGGCTCACAGAAGAAGACATCGAAATTGCCGCTCAGCATGGCGTTTGTATCTGTCACAACTGCAGTTCGAACTTCCGCTTGCGCAGCGGCGTTGCGCCGCTCAACGCCTTCGAAAAACACGGCATGACAGTCGGCATCGGTCTGGATGAGGCTGGCATCAATGAAGACCGCGACATGCTGCAGGAAATGCGTCTGGTATTGCGCGCCCATCGCGTGCCCGGCATGGATGACGTCGTGCCGACCGGCCCACAGGTGCTGCGCATGGCAACGGAACACGGCGCGATGACGACCCCATTCGGTAAGGACATCGGCCGTCTCGATCCTGGCCGGATGGCTGACTTCGTCGTCATCGATCACCGCAAGGCTCTCTGGCCTTATCAGGATGACCAGATTCCGATCCTCGATTCGATCATGCAGCGTGCCAAAACCCAGTCGGTCGACAAGACCGTCGTCGGGGGAGAAGTGATCTACGACAACGGCCGCTTTACAAGGGTCGATCGCGACCAGGTACTCAATGAGATCGCGGAGCAGCTATCGAAGCCTCGGACCGCAGAAGAAGAGCAGCGCATTCACCTTGCGAAAGCCGTCTTCCCGCACGTTAAGAAGTTCTATGAGGGTTACCTGGATGGGGAGAAGCGCGAACCGTTCTATGCCCCGTCGTCACAGGTCTGATGCGCACACTATGAAAATCAAGGTCATCAACCCAAACGTGACGCTGTCCATGACCGATAAGATCGGTGCGGCAGCGCGCATGGTCGCCGCCGCGGGCACCGACATCATTGCCGTGAGTCCCCGGAACGGCCCCGTGTCTATCGAAGGGCACTACGATGAAGCACTCAGTGTCGTCGGCATACTTGACGAGATCCGCACAGGCGAGTCCGAGGGCATCGATGCCTATGTGATTGCCTGTTTCGGTGACCCTGGGCTGCTTGCGGCGCGTGAGCTGGCAACCGGACCCGTGATTGGTATTGCCGAAGCGGCCATGCACACGGCCAGTCTTCTGGCTACCGGCTTTTCAGTGGTCACAACGCTTGAACGGTCCTGCATCATCGCTGAACACCTGACGCATACCTATGGGATGGCGAAGTTCTGCCGTGGCGTTCACGGTAGCAATGTGGCCGTGCTCGACCTTGAGGAGGCTGAATACGATAGTTACCGCATCATTCTGGATAGTTGCCGTCACGCACTCACGGCTGACCGTTCAGGGGCGATCGTTATCGGCTGCGCTGGCATGACGGACCTCTGCGCCAGACTGCAGGACGAACTCGGAGTGCCGGTAATCGATGGTGTGACTGTTGCCGTCAAATGGGCCGAAGCGTTGGTCGCCATTGGATTGAAGACCAGCAAGAAAGGCGACCTTGCGCCGCCGATCCCCAAGCCGTTTATCGGTGACCTGGCGCGCTTTGGCCACTAATCCCTGACCATGCACTGGCTCAGGATGCGGCCTCGGGTCTGAGGATCTCTGGAGCACTTCGCTGAAAGGTCTGTCGCCCCGCCTTGAAGCCCATCAGAGGCTGACCGATTTCAGCGATGACCGCCGCAGGCGTTTCCGCGTCCAGCACGATAAAATCTGCTCGACAGCCCGGCGACAGGCCATAGTCGCTCAGGCGCAGAATGCGGGCCGATTCAGTGGAAACCCAGTCCAGACATTGCAACAGCTCGGCCGTCGTGCCGAGGTGGCTGACGTTGGCAAACAGATTGGCCTGGCGAATCAACGAGAGATCACCGTAGGGCGTGAATGGATTGCCGACATTGTTCGTGGAGACCGAACAGGTGACACCACAGGCATGCAGCCTGGCCAGCGGTGCAACGCCGCGAGGAATGTCATGAGTGGCGTTCCTGCCACCGAGGAACAGATCAGTGCTTGGCAGTGCCGTGACATTCACGCCTGCTTCTGCAAGCGCCAGGGCCAGCGGGTCAAACTGCGCCGGAGGCAGTGCGGAGAGCTTGGTGACATGACCAATGGTGACACGGTTCTGCCAGCCGTAGTCGAGGGTACATTGAATAACGGTTGGTACGGTCAGTCCGTCTGGTTCGAGATCGAAATCCAGATGCAGATCCAGATCGCAGTCATAGCGCTGAGCAAGTTCGAAGAGCCGCCTTATCTGCCCGTCAGGATCAGAATCCATGTAAGGGCAACCGCCCAGCACCTTCGCCCCCTGATCCAGTGCCTGGCAAAGCAGGGTTTCTGTACCGGGATTATTGAGCAAGCCCTCCTGGGGGAATGCGCAGATTTCGAGCCCCAGAGCCCATGCGTAATCTGCCTGTAGCCGCTTGATGGCGTGGAAGCCCGTGAGGCCGATTCCAGGATCAATCTCCACATGGGTGCGCATGTAGGTCGTGCCCTGAATGATGGCCTTGTCCAGTACCAATGCGCCCCGAGCGTAGACATCCTCTTCCGTGAATGCCGCCTTGGCCTTGCTCGTCTGGCTGATGGCTTCTGCCAGTGTGCCATCGTGCAGCGTGCATCGATCCATGATGCAGGCCTTGTCGAGATGGATATGGGTTTCGATCAGGCCAGGGAGCACGAGGCGCCCGTTCATGTTTCGCTGCAACGGAGGCTCGGCACGGGCTTCGAAGTGGTTGACGAAATAGCCATCCTCGATCAGAAGATCAGTAGTGCTTTGAGGACTATCCGGCAGGCGGACGCTGCGGAGTATCAGTTGGGTCATGTTGCTTTGGCTCCGGATGAGCCTCCATACTGCAAGAAACCTTCAGAATTTGCCATGCAGCAGTCCTGTGCGGAACCCGGATCGTAAACAGCTCCACAACACGGAGGATGCGTCATGATCTTCAGACAACTCTACGAGCCTGTTTCCAGTACCTACACCTATCTCATCGGCTGTGACGACACTGGTCAGGCAGTCCTGGTCGACCCCGTCATCAATTCGCTGCAGCGCGACCTGGATGAGGTGCAGAAGCTTGGCCTGAAGTTGACTCATACCCTGGATACCCATATTCATGCTGACCACATCACCTCGGCCCTGCAGCTCAAACAGAAAGCAGGGAGCAGAATCGCTGCCCCGGCCATGGATCGCCTGCCGTGCACCGATGTGGGAATCGAAGAAGGCAAGCTCTTCGAGGTGGGGCGCCTGAGCTTCAAGCCCCTGCATACGCCTGGCCATACGGATGGACACTTTGCCTATGTTATCCAGGACAGGGTGCTGACCGGGGATGCCCTGCTGATCGATGGCTGCGGCCGCACGGATTTCCAGAACGGCGATGCAGACACCCTCTATCGCAGCGTCACGGAAAAGCTCTTCACCTTGCCCGAGGACTACCTGATTTATCCTGCGCATGACTATCAGGACCGGCGTGTGTCTACAGTCGCGCAGGAGAAAAACCGTAATCCTCGCCTCGGCCAGGGCAAGGATCTGGCGCAGTTCCGCGAGATCATGCAGAACCTGAATCTGGCTTACCCGAAGTTCATCGACTATGCGGTGCCTGGTAATCGCCAGTGTGGCGTCTGCCCTGAAGACCTGCCCGAACAGCTTGCCGCTTATTGTGAATGGATGGCCCATAGCCCGCAGGGTTAGCGATTCGAATTCCACCCTGAACCATGAGATGTTCATTCAAACAGGAGCGCTCACCATGAAGCTCATTCCCATCGAAACACCAGCTATTTCACACTTTGCCTATCTGCTATGCGACGGCAACGAAGCCGCCGTGATCGATCCACGGCGGGACGTCGAGGAGTATGTGGCAGCCGCCAGCGCGCAGGACTGCACGATACGCTATGTCGTCGAGACCCATCGGCAGGAAGACTTCGTGCTGGGGTCTGCGTATCTGGCCAGGTTGACTGGCGCTCGCATGGTCACGGGTAAGCATGAGCTCTTCGGACATGGCGATATTCGCCTGGGTGACGGGGAAAGCTTCAGCCTAGGTTCACTGCGCGTCGTCGCGCTGGAAACGCCCGGACACACGCCTGAAAGCCTCTGTTACGCAGTCTACGAAGCCGACAATGACGTGCCCTGGTGTGTCTTCACCGGCGATACGCTGTTCTTTGGTGACACCGGCAGGACAGATTTACCCGATGTCGACGACACGGCCCAAAATGCAGGGCTCATCTACGATTCGATACACCAGCAGCTCGCGGATCTCGGCGATACTACCATCGTCCTGCCAGCCCATGGGCCAGGGTCGGTGTGTGGCAGCGGGATGGCCGAGAAGCCCATGTCGACGATTGGTGCCGAGAAGCGGTACAACAAGGTGTTTACCATGAGTCGCGCCGAGTTCGTTGAATACAAGGGCAGCGAACGGCCCCCGCGGCCGCCGTATTTCCGGCATATGGAAAAGGTCAATCTGCGAGGCGGACTGCCACCGAAGTCGATTGAACACCAGCCGGACTTGCTAACGAGTGCTAAAGTGGCTGATATGCAGCATGATCATCTACTGATCGACACGCGTGAGCCGGAAGCGTTCGCCGGCGGACATGTTCCAGACAGCTACAGCGTCTGGATGGGTGGCCTGCCGGTGTTTGGCGGTTGGGTGGCCGAAGCCGACACTCCCATCGTGTTGATATGCGACCGCACCGACGATGTGGCGGTGGCGACGCAGCATCTGAATCGCATCGGCATCGACAACGTCAAGGCTGGTCTGGCCGGTGGATTCCCGAGTTGGCGGAAAGAGGCAACACCGATCAGGAGCTGCCATGTCATCACGCCGGTGGCACTCCATGAAGAGCGAGATCGGTACCTTGTGCTCGATGTTCGTGAAGACGACGAGTTCGCCTCTGGTCATATCGAGGGCGCGCAGAATATTTATGTCGGGTATCTGTCGGAGCGGCTGGACCAGCTGAAAGCCAGCAAGTCCGACCGGATTGTCGTGACTTGTGGTGTCGGGCATCGAGCAGGCGTCGCCGTCAGCATTCTGCTCAAGGCAGGGTATACGAACGTCAGCAATCTGCTTGGCGGGATGAGTGCGTGGCAGAAGTTTAAGCTGCCGGTTGTTGAGGGGTGACCGGGTTGAGCGATGACGCTCTTACTTCGATAAGTAGTTCGTCAGCAGCGGGAGTTGGTTTGTTCAGGCTCGTCAGTTCGAGTCTGACGTAACGGCCGAAGCCATTTAGGCTTACTGCTCTCATTTGCGAAGTCGCTCATCAACGTTGAATTCCAGCTCCACGGCGCTAGCAAGGATATTGGCAAACTCTCCGTGCGCAGGGTTGAGAACATAGTTGGTCTCACGGGGCACGATGACACTCGGTACTGCAAGTGCTACCGACTCAGCCTTTCGCAGCCACGCATCACCGATGGTCGTCGTTTCTTTTGGGGTGGCTTTGTTTGCCCAGTTAGGGGGCAGTTGGTCATGAGAGAGCACTTCAATAAGATCGTCGGGTAGAACAACCTGGAACGGGCGGTATGAGTCGAGCAGCGCGTAATCATCCAGGTGGACCATGATCTCAAGGATCGTCAGAGACTCGCTGGATCCGACGTACACGCAGGGTAAGCCTTTGCTGTTCCAGCGGCCTCCGGCGAGGCGGGCACCCTCGCCTGAGAAAGGGTTATTGGCGAAACGGGACTTCACGAGCCGATAACCAATTGCCATCAGGAAAATACGCCGTGTTCAAGACGGATGATGAGATCGATGACAGCCTGCGCCTCTGCAGAGGTCGAGAGCATGTCGATGGGCCGACGGTCACCCAGGCCTCTGACTGGTCGTGTCATCCACCTCACCGCCTTGCTCGTGTCGCCTTCGAACAAGGCGGTAGCCGCTGAGAGCTGTTGAGCAAAGCGGTAGACGCGATCACTCTCGTCACGGGTAAACACGCCGCTCTTCATTCGCCGGCTGAGCGTGGTCGGCGCCAACGCCAGTGCTTCGCTAATGTCGGCTTTGGTAAGTCCAGATTGTTCAGCCAATGCATCGAAGACCTTGGTGCTGAAGCCCTCGGCGATTTGTGCGAACAAAGCCTCACCTTGCTGTGGTATGCCGGTTGAGGTCCAGATATCGGCGGTTGGCATCATACGAACACCTTCGAGTCACCATTTGACATATTTATAGTATACCAAGTGGTGTTGGCTAGCTAGGACTCAAAAGGTCTCGATTTTATTCCGAGGCGAGCCAGCGTATGCAGCACCACGTAGACCCCTAGATCCCAATAGTTTGAGAACTCGCGGAGGATGTATGCTGCAGGTGATTGAGGAAGGTCTGATTGCCTGGGCAGGTACTGCCGCCTTTTCTCTACTCGCTATATCCCTGGGTTTCGGGCTGTACAAGGCGCTGGTCTTTGTTGTTGACCGATTTGCCGAACCTGATTCCGCTTCACGAATATTCCTCACCGCCACAGCAGGCCCGCTGGGCATTATTTTTTGTTTGCTGGCACTATCGGGTGTGCTGCATTCGGTGCCTCAGGATCTTCCGCTGTTGGCGTCCGTTCAGGCCGTGACGACCTTGCTGCTGATTCTGGCGATTACCTGGGCGGCGGTGGGTAGTATCTCAGCCATTGGCGAGGTCATCGTGAAGATGAATCCGGCGCTGGATGACCAGTGGAAGCGGGCACGCAAGGTTGAGACACAGACCCGATTCCTCGTTCGCTGTCTCAACGTGATCATAGTCCTCGTGGGTATCAGTGCCGCGCTGATGACCTTTGACTCAGTCAGGCAGATTGGTACCAGCCTGCTGGCCTCGGCCGGTATCGGTGGCATCATCCTCGGTTTCGCGGCTCGCCCGGTGCTGAGCAATATGCTGGCCGGCATGCAGATAGCGCTTACCCAGCCCTTCCGTATCGATGACGTGCTACACGTTCAGGGTGAGTGGTGCTGGGTGGAGGAAGTGACGTCGACCTATGTGGTGCTGCGCATCTGGGATCTGCGTCGCCTGATCGTGCCCTTGCAATGGTTTATCGAAAACCCGTTTCAGAACTGGTCGCGGTATAGCGCCGACCTGCTTGGCACAACCACCATCTGGGCTGACTATGGCATTCCGATCGACCCCTTGCGCAAGGAATTCACGCGCCTGCTCGAAGAGTCGACGAACTGGGACCGCGCAACGGCGTCGGTTCAGGTGGTGGAAGCTGGCGAGAAGGCCATCCAGATCCGCTTCCTGATGAGCGCCAGAAACTCAAATAGTCTCTGGGATCTGAGATGCGCGATGCGAGAAGGCATGATCAGCTTCATTCAGGAAAACTATCCAGAGTATCTGCCCAGGTTTCGGGCGGAGGTGGAGGACAATACAGCACAGGGGCCGGTTGAGTGATAGCAGCGTGAACAATTGGAGATAGATGTCTTGGTCCTCACTGATTGCTTCCTTGTTAAGTAGACTAGTATACTGGTCTAAATAACAAGGAGCCGGTCAATGCATGAGGAAATTGGGTCGTACGAAGCAAAGACAAAGCTTCCTGAAATTCTTCGTCGGGTCGAAGCCGGTGAAGCCTTTACGGTTACGAACAGGGGTCGAGCCATCGCTGATGTAATTCCGAGTCGTGCAGGCGACCGGCTCAGAACAGAAACAGCGATTGCCAATATCCTGAAGGCTAAAAAGCACCGGATATCAGACGTGGAGTTGGCAGAACTCAAGAATGCCGGGCGCAGGTGACAGATTTCGTTCTGGATAACTCCGTAGCGATGCGCTGGCACCTTGCGAGTGTGAAGTCCAGCGATCAGAGATATGCGGAAGATGTGCTTGTAAGCCTGACCGAATCGAATGCTCGAGTTCCCAACCTCTGGCACCTAGAGGCGGCAAATGTTCTCCTGGGCGCCGAGAAGCGTGGCGATACCTCGCTTGGTGAGGTGGAGCGATTTATTGCGCAACTCGAGAACCTGCCAATCAAGGTTGACCCGTTGACGGCAAATTACTCTTTTACCCGTGTCATGGCGTTAGCAAGAGCCTATAAGCTCAGCAGTTACGATGCTGCTTATCTGGAGCTGGCGATACGCGATGGACTGCCGATTGCAACTCTGGATAAGGACTTGATCAAAGCAGCGAAGAAGTCCGACGTGGCGCTTTATTTGAAAGCATGAGGTTATTGCCTAGCTAAACAACTCCGCCAAATCACTCTCATCAAACCCATAGCTCATCCCCCCAGCACTATCGTAAACGCTCTCAGCCAGCGCGCGCTTCCGCTCCTGCAGGCCGAGCATTTTTTCTTCGACGCTGTCTTCCACAATCAGGCGATAGACAAATACCGGCTTGTCCTGGCCGATGCGATAGGCGCGGTCGGTGGCCTGATCCTCGACGGCGGGATTCCACCATGGGTCATAATGGATCACGGTATCCGCCGCTGTCAGGTTGAGCCCGGTGCCGCCGGCCTTTAGGCTGATCAGGAACACCGGTACCTCTTCATTCTGGAAACGCTGCAGTGGGGTTGCCCGATCACGGGTGGCACCGGTGAGTTTGACGTAGTCGATCGCGGCGGTCTGGAGGGCGCTTTCGATGCGCGACAGCATGCTGGTGAACTGGGAGAAAATCAGCACACGTCGGCCTTCCTCCAGCAATTCCGGCAGCAAGGTAAGCAGCAGTTCAAGCTTGGCGCTTTCATTGATCTGCTGCGCAGCCGGTAGTTTCAGCAGAGCAGGGTCGCAGCAGATCTGCCGCAATTTCAGCAGTGCATCCAGCACCTCGATCTGGCTACGTTTCAGGCCTTTGCTCGCGACTAGCCTGCGCACCTTTTTCTCCATGGTGACCCGCACTGTCTCGTAGAGATCGCGCTGTTTCGTCTTGAACACCGCACGCTTGATCATGATGGTTTTTGGCGGAAGTTCAGTGGCGACTTCGGCCTTGGTGCGCCGCAGCATGAAAGGCGCGATTCGAGCGTGCAGTGCGCGTTGGCGGCGAGCATCGCCATGCTGCTCTATGGGTTTCCTGAAGTGGCGATTGAAGTGTGTTCGTTCGCGAAGCAGTCCGGGATTCAGGAAGTGGAACTGTGACCAGAGTTCGCCGAGATGATTTTCCAGCGGTGTGCCAGTCAGGCACAGGCGCTGTGACGCAGTGAACCGGCATAGCAACTGTGTGACCTTCGAGAGCGGATTCTTGATGTTCTGTGCCTCATCCAGAATCAACTGTGACCACTTTCGGCTCATCAACACTTCGGCATCGCGTATAACGAGCGGATAGGTGGTGATGATCAGGTCGTGCTGATCGATTGCAGAGAAATCGAGATGCCGATCTGGCCCATGCAGCACCAGCAGTCGAAGCGTGGGCGCGAATTTCGCTGCCTCGGCACGCCAGTTGGTAATCAGACTGGTCGGCACGACGAGCAGCGCTGGCCGCGACAGTCGACCCTCAGCCTGCTCAACACACAGGTGCGCGAGGGTCTGTATGGTCTTGCCAAGCCCCATGTCGTCGGCCAGGATACCGCCAGCCTCGGCCCGTCGCAGCAGCTGGAGCCAGCGCACGCCCTCGGACTGATAGCCGCGCAAGGTAGCTTTGAAGCTATCAGGCAGTTCCACCTCATCGGCCAGCGCCGGCCGGCTTAGCTGGTCAATCATCCGGCACAGTCTGACTACGCTCTCGTGGTGACGCGACTCCATCTCGAGCTCGTCCAACAGTGCCATATCCGCCTGCTGAATGCGCACGCCGCTCTCGATATCCGAGTTCTTCGGCTGGGTATCGAACAGCTCGTAGAGCGTGCTGATCAGTGTGCGAATCCGGCTGACCGGCAGATAAAGCTTGGTGCCGTCTTCGACGACCACTGGCAGCGCGCCGCCCTCAGGCAATTGTGCCAGTGACGCAGGGGTGTACTCATTCATCAGCCGCAGCAGGCAGGGGAGTAGCTCGTACTGCCGGCCATCAATCTCGATGCCTATGCCAAGAAAGAGGCTGCCATCTTCGGCCGGTGAGAGGTCGTTGAACCAGGTGACGTCCTCCTCCGGCACGACGATATTGGCGAAGGGAAAGTCGTCGTTGTAGCGAACCTCCCAGCCCTCAGTCTCCCAGCGGGGCACGACCTTCGTCATGAGCTCAATCCAAGGTTGGTCCTGATGCACCAGATCGAAAACCAGCCCATGCGCAAGGTCGTCGTCCGTGGTCGAGGCTTCGGCACTCAGGAGCGGCCTGAGTCCGACCCAGTGCAGCTCGTCCAGCCAGGCCTGTTCAGCTTCCACATTGCGCACGATGGCAAGGCACTCACCGTCGACCACCAGTGTCTGTTCAACGCGCTCGGCATCGATATCCTCGGGGAGCGTGTCCACCGTCACGTCCTCGTAGCGAAATCCTGGCAGCACGTAGCAGAACTGTTCGCTCTCGAGCAGCGCATTGACGGGCTCACCAGCATCTTTCAACAACTGCTTCTGCTGTTGTAGCAGGGTGCGTACGCGACCACTGCGATGGGCCTGATACCGGCCCTTGCCAAAGCGCAACAGCGGCTGAGGTTCGGCTTCTATGCGGCGGGTAGGGCGTTGCGATGGCTTTGCCTCCGTGGCTTTGACGGGTGTGATGTTGGCGGGCTCGGCAGTGATGGCCTCCGCCTGCTGAGCAAAGTATTCGAAGACGACTGCCGTGACATGCTTGCAGTCCCGATGCACAGGGCAACTACACAGTCCCATAACGCGGTTCTTGCCCCGCGGATTCGTTGCAGGATTGTTGACGAAGACTGTCTGCCGATATGGCTCGCGCGTGCTGCCCTGAACCAGGCCCTGAAGCTCGCCGTCGTCCTGCACATGAACATCCAGCACCTTGCCGCGTCTGAACAGGTCGCGGCCCTTGTCGAGCGTCTTTTTGTCGAAGGAGGTGAGGAAGTTGTCGATGGTGGTGTTCATGCAGGAGGTTGGGTCGGTGGGTTGGATGGCGGGGTTAGTTTACTGGGTTTGGGGGGATGTTTCAGGTGGGAAGGTGAAATGGGAAGCTAGTAACCCATGCCTTCGTCTTGAGAGAGCTGGGCTAGCTCATCAAGGGTTTTGCGGCGGGCATTTTTGTTACGCTCTTTGAAAGCGAGTATGTCTTCCAGAATCACTGTGCGATAAGCGTCAATTTTACGGTACGGGATCTCGCCTTTTTCCAATAAAGCGTCCAAATAGGCCCGGCTGACGCACAACAGCACGGCGGCTTCCTCAGTGCTTAACTCTTGTTGACGAAACATGGGGCATCCAAAGTCAGAAAAATAAGTTTCGTTTGCATACATGGTTAATCAAGCAGATGAAAAAAGCGAAATTGAAGCAACCGGCGGCGTCGTCGCTGCCGGTTGCTTCTCGTCAATCGCGGGTACAAGCCGTCCGATCGGGGATTTCTGAATACATTTCCTCCAACCACGCGTTCAGGTCTTCTTGTGTGTCGAAATCTTCATCGGTTAAGGCTTCATACTCTTCTGGCGATATCAAATTCTTGTCTATGGCCTCTCTTAGTTGCGTTCTGAACAACTCCGAGTCGTAGGCAAAGCCTTTGCCGGTGATGATTGCACGGGATATCAGTTGAGGGTCATAGCACTCAATTTGATAGAATTCTTTGATGACAGATCTCAATGGTTCTTTGATTTGGCTCATTTTGCTTCTTGCGATTTGGGATTAGGATAGAGCGTATGCAAATTGACGTTACCGACGTCATCCAGCTTATAAATTGCTAGGAAACTGCCATCGGTGAAGTCGATCGGTACATGTCCGGTCGGGTTTTTCTCGCTGCCAAGTCGAGCTACGCCACTCAGCGCATCCAGTGCTCTACCTCTAGCGAGTAAAGCCCCACCAGCACCCGTGCCTATCATCACTACTGGCGCCAGATCCCGACCACCCGCTTCAGCACCATTCTTTATCTCCAGGCGCAGGCAGGTCAATGCCGTCTGTTTTTCGGTGCATCGTTTCGGCTTGCTGCTTCAGAGCCGCTGAACCTTCTGGATCGAGCTTGCTGATCAGTGCAGCGTCACTGTGCACTTCAGAGGCCGCCAGATCGCTGGCCACTTTCAGGTTGTGTTCCAGCTGATCGCTGACTTCAATTGCGAGGCCCTTACCCAAGCCGACGATCCCGTCACCAGGATGAGTGACCGCCAGAGCGAGATGCTCCGTCCAGGCTCTGCCACCGCCCAGGTCTTCGTTCAGTGCCCCCAGCTGATCGATCGGCAGCAGCTCATTCAGAGCAGCTTTCACAGCTTGCGCATCGGCGGGTGTCCTGCCAGCTAGGGCAGACCCTAGCTAGGGTTTACCCTAGGTGCTGGAAGAGGCGGGCCCTGCTAAAGATCTGGTGCTTTGATTTGACAATTGTTGACAGTTGCACCGGCCGCACTTTGCGGGATGGATGGTATATTTGTTCCATCCTCAAACATCGGGTAAGTCATGCTGTCTACCTCACGAGTTCTGGCAATCGGGCTGCTCGTGCTCGCCGCCTCTATGGCGAGTGCACAGTCCGAAGCAATGCCATCCGAGCCTGCTTTTCATTCGTTCAATGGCTATAACTTCCGCTACTCACAGTCCCCGGACTGGGTGCATCCTGTTCGCTTTGACGACACCCCGGCCGCTGAGGGAAAAGAGGGTGCTGTCCACTATCACCTGGTGGATGAGCAAATCAGAGTGGATGACTCTGAAACCACGGCCTTCCGCCGCTACGTCAAGAGACCTTTGACTATTGGTGGTATTGAAGAAGCTTCAAAACTTGAAGTCCGTTTCAATCCAGCCTTTGAAGCGCTTGTCTTCCATAGGGCTGGTGTATGGCGAAAGGGGGTCTTCGAATCGCGATTCGATGCAAAGGCAGTGCGAATATTAAATGCAGAGCGGGACTACGAGAGCGATATTCTGACCGGTCAGGTCACCGCACTGCTCTATCTCAAGGACGTTCGTTCTGGGGATGACATCGAGATCGCCTATTCGATCGTGGGGCGGAATCCGACGCTGGGCGACCGCTTCGCCCACTGGTTTGCGCTGAACTGGACGCAACCCGTGGCCCGGCGGACGATCCGCATTCTTATGCCTCACCAGCGTCCGCTCAAACTTCAAAACTACAATCATGATCTTGCCCCGATCACGAGCAGGCTCGGCAGCGACACTGTGTTCGAGTGGGATGTGCGCAATGGTCCCGTCATGGTCGACGATGGTGACTATCCCGCCGAGTACGATGCACAGCGTGCAGTGAGTGTTTCAGAATACGACGACTGGCAATCCGTAGCAGACTGGGCGCAGCCGCTGTATCCGATCGAAACAGTAACTTCCGCGGAGTACGCGGCCCTGGTGGCGGAGCTGAAACAGTTGCCCAGACCTGCCGCGCTCATGCGGGCGCTGGGCTTCGTCCAAAATGAGATCCGCTACGTTTCGTTGTCCTTCGGAAGTAATGCCTTCAGACCACATCGGCCGGATGATGTGCTCGAGGCCCGCTATGGTGACTGTAAGGACAAGACCCTGTTACTGCTGCACCTGTTACAGGCCATCGGTATCGAGGCTCATCCAGCGCTGGTGTCTACTACCCGCCAGGCAGGTATCGCCACGATCGCACCAATGCCCGATATCTTCGATCACATCATCGTTCGCGCAGTAGTGGAGGGGAAGACCTACTGGTTGGACGGCACCCGCCGTTTTCAAGGCACGAGCCTGGACACTGTGGGCATGGCTGATTTCGGATATGCACTGGTGCTGGCATCACAGCAGAGTGGCGGGGGGCTAAAGGCCATCGAGATCAGCTCTAACTATGAGCCGAAGCAGCACGTTATCGAGCGCATTGTCGTAAGCGCATACGACGAGCCCGCACGCTACGAAGTTGATACCGTGTACGAGGGCAGTTTCGCGGAGTCCGAGCGAAGTGCGCTGGCCGAGTCTGGTCGAAGCAAGCTTGAGCAGCAGTACCTCACCTATCAGAAGGATATCTACAAAGGGCTCACATTAGCAGAGCCGCTGGCCGTGGAAGACGATGTGGCTGAAAACCGCATCGTGATCAAGGAGCGTTATGAGATTGCCGACTTTCTAACGCTGGAGGAGGGCTGGCTGAGCTATGGAGTCAGCCCCTACGGCATCGACACGGTTCTGCAGATGCCAGAGAAAAAGCAGCGAACTGGACCGGCGTACATCGGCAGCCCTGGGATGTATAGGAGCACGGTCAGCGTGCAGATGCCCCACGCCTTTATTTCTGGTGACGATGTCACTTTTCAGAAAGTACTGGGGCCAATCAGTTACGACTATTCGCAGTCCGACGATGGCCGGACGGTCACCGCCGAGCAAACACTGCACGTCAGGAACCACGCCCTCCCTGCTGAGGCCATGCCGGAGCTGAGCGCGCTGCATGAGTCGATCGCAGACCGTCAATGGGTCAGTAGCGTGCATCCAGAGAACACGCCGACCGTGGCGTTTCTGCGCAAGGTTATCATGAAAATACAGGAGCTCTAGGGTATGGCCATCAGCAAGCAGCAATTTCGTCTTTTGATTGTGGCGGAGATCCTGTTAGGGGTGGCTGCGACTGTCTTTACCTTTTACTGGCAAAGTCCTGTGGTGGAGAAAGTGCAGGCCTTTGCAGATTCACTTGAAGGGCTGCTTTCTCCAGATTGGTATGTGGCACTCATGGGGACTGCCATATTGCTCTTGATCGTTTATGTCGTGGCGCTGATCGGACTCATATTGTTCAGGAATTGGGCCCGATGGCTTTATGTCATCGACATGGTGGTGGCTTTTCCGGTGATCTTTTATATCGTGCCGGTGGCCGTCGAAGGGCCACTGGAAACCATGCTTCTCACTATGGGAGAAATGTTGTCCGGCGCGATCATCGCCCTGATGTTTTTCTCGCCCGTCTCCAAATTCTTCCAGCGGGAAGCCAGCACCAATTATCAGTGATTATCACTGCGAGTGATAAATTATCAGGTGTGGTGATAAAGCGGGATAAAGTGACGGAGCCGCTGTCGTGAACCTCGAGAGGTTGAAGCGTTGCGATGCGTCTCACTACTGCATTGACAGTATTTTCAACGTCTCTCATAGTGACGAGACATGGAAAGAACTGCCTGCCAATACGCCCTTGTACGTTTCATGCCGTATGTGAATACCGGCGAGTTCGTCAACGCTGGTGTGCTCTTGTGGGCGCCGCGAAGTCGTTATCTCGGCTATAAGCTGCTACAGGACAAGTCACGTCGGATTACAGAGTTTTTCGAGTATCTTGATCCAAGCATCTTTTGTGAGTCGATGAGGGTTCAAGCCAACGAGTTCGCGCGGGTGAAGCGCTTAGTATCTGAAGATCTTTCGTACGATCCGCGGACAAAATCCGAAGTCGACTGGCGTGATGACGTGTTCCAGGAATTGATCCGCCCGAGAGAGACCATTATTTGCTACAGTGAGCAGCGCATGGTGTTGTCTGAGAATCCGCAGGGCACGCTCGAGCGACTTTACGAATACTATGTGGGTAGAAAGATCGAGGCCAAATCAAATTTTATTTGAGCAATAGAAGCTAGTTATCCTTCCTGCAAGTGGATTGGGGTGCCCGGTCGGCGTCATAGCCCCGGTGAGTCTCATCGGGGCTTTTCGCTTTCAAGGGAAGGGCGTTTTGCCTCCCCGACGGATGAACTTTTTCTTCCTACGGCTATTTCTGCCAGCTAATTCTTTCCATACTAAACGTAGCCTTTAGTATGGCGCCGGAATTTTTCCATACTAAAGGCACACGAACATATACAGCCTGATTGGCTATCGCTTCAGCCCTGCCGAACTACCGAGAAATCCTCGGTAGTTGGATTGACGTACAAGCGTCACCAGATCGTATCGACGAGGCTGGATTGACGCAGGTTCATGTCGGCTGTAACGAGTTGTGCGTTGTGTATAATGGATGTGGCAGCAATGATCCGATCGGCTGGGTCGTTATTTATTTCCTGTCCAAAGCTGGTGGAGAGCTCTGCGATTTCCGGGGAGATCGTCACGACAGCAAGATTTCGTGAGGCGAGATACAGGTCGATGAAGTTAGCGGCAGTGCATTCCACCTTGATGCGGTCACGCTGGATGAGCATCGCGATCTCCCATATTGAGATATCGCAGATGATCAGCGCGTTATGTTCATCCGCTTTGGCGATTGCAGCACTAGCCTCGCCAGTGAGCTTGCTGCGATCAAGTGCATCCCAAATGATCGCGCAGGTGTCAAGCAGGATCACTGTAAGGCATCCCACTCAGCGTCCAACGGAGTGGTGACATCATTGATCCTGGCGGTCTCAGCAAGCTCTCTCAAGCGTTGCTGTGCCATCGATTTTCTGTCCACAGGTGCAGCGATGGTGGCCAATACTCTGCCTTTGGTAGTGACGGTGATCTGCTCACCCTGACTCGCTTTTTCAAGGTAATTGAGTAGGTTGGCTCTTAACTCGCTGATATTGACAGTCAACATGTGGGGCGCTCTCCGATTTGTACAGTTGAATTGTACAAGAGTTGGTTCGAAGCGGCAACGATAGAGCCGCTAGACAAAAGCCTCCTCCTTCGTCGACCTGGCATAGAGCTTGTTCATTAGCTTGAACAGCACACTGACGCTGTGAGGTCTCTCTTCCGATGCGATCAAAAATTGATCATTCTTCTGGCGTTTCCGATCACCCCACTGCTAAAATCGCGCCCTTACTCAATAGCAAGGATGCTAAGAATGATACGAATAGCCGTAATACTGTTGTCTCTCCTCATCAGCGCGTCAGTGCTCGCCGCAGAACCTGAGTTCAATGCGTCCACTGACGACAGCTACATGAAATCGCTGTCTGCAATTGGCAAAATAGCTTCCAAGGCAGATGGTCAGCGATTGCAGAAAATATTGATCGCTTACGGGATGGGTGAATTCGTCGCCACTGATGGCCCTGTTTATACTTATAACGGAAAACATTCGGAAGAACTCTTCCAGAAGGCTTACCTGTACTCGCTGAGCCAGTTGAACGGCCTGACAATGCAGGAAATTTTCGCCAAGTACGAAGCTGATAAAAAGGCTGCGAAATAGAGTCTTCGTTCCGAGATGGCCTGAGGCGCTGACACGCTGTCAAACGCCTCCCCCCGCTTCACAGGCATTCATTGAATTCCAGAGGCACAATCCTGGCTTCGGTTTTCCGCCCATATGATCGTGTTCGCGTGTGCGAATCAATCGCTCTATACTGACCAAATGTCGTCGAATTGTGCATTGGAGCTTGATGAAAGCAATAAGCGGAACATCCTTTAAAGCGCGACTGGCGGTCGTCATTCTTTCCCTGATCGCGCAGACCGTCCAAGCAGAGTCTTCGACTGTTGATGCCAGCCCTAACTTGATATTAGGCGGTCCCGTCTTTCCAACAGGTTGGATGTATCTGGATAATGGTTCTGTTGGAGGGCAGCGACCCGAATTCTTCGACAAAGTCGCGCGTCATGCTGGATTCAGTTGGCAGGGGCAGCTGTTTCCTGCCAAACGATTGATGTCAAATCTTCTCCAAGGACACGTGGAAATCACCATGCTTGTCCAGAATCCATTGTTGGACCAACCGAATCTCATTCTCTCCGGTGAGGAAGCCATCTATACAGAGAACCTGAACATCTATGGTAAGAGTGGCTCGGCACCGGTGCGATATCGAAGCGATCTGATGGGCAAGAAAATCGTAGTTATGCGTGGCTATGGATATGGTGGTTTCAAGAGATGGCTTGATGACCCAGATAACCGCGTCCAACAATTCGAAGTCGACAGCTTCCAACAGGCGATATCCGTATTGATTGAACGCCAACAAGACTATGCGTTGCTCTACGATCTCAACCTTGAAGCAGGGTTGAAGGCGCTCAGCAAGGATGGAGACCATGCAGCTTCTAAGCAAGCAAAGCAGTTTACCGTCACCAAGTGGGCGAAGGTGCCCGTTTATTTTCACTTGAGCAAGCGTGCCTTGCCCGATGCGCAGGCAGTGCTGGACAAATTGATGAACAGTGTTCATGAGCTACAGGATGAGGGGGTTCTACCGCTGGTGGAGCTTCAGGAAATGCCGGGCGATCAGGGCACTTTGAATTAGAAACATCAGTGCCCAGGTATGAGTGAGTGCGCCGCTAAACGAAACCATCCTCCTTCGCTGACCGGGCGTACTGCTTGTTCATTAGCTTGAACAGCACGCTCGGGAAGAAGCGTTTGATCCAGAGCCCGTGCATTTCCACGCCGCTCCCCACGCCGATCTCTGGCTTGCCCTTACTCAGACCCTTGACGATGACGCGGGCGCATTCGTCGGGGTCCATCCCTGCCGCGATGTTGCTGTCAGTCTTGCCGAAGGCAGAGCCGTCGCCGGTCATGGCATTTTCAGAAAGCTCTGTGCGAATAAATCCGGGCAGGATCGTGCTGACCTGGATATTGTGCTGATCAACCTCCGTGCGGAGCGCATCGAAAAATCCGACCACGGCATGCTTCGCAGCGCAATACCCGGTGCGGAAGGGGGCGCCGATCTTGCCGGCGACGGAGGCCGTGATAACGAGGTGACCACCGCCCTGGGCGATCATCTGCGGCAGGACCGCCTTGGTGAGGGCGATCTGACCAAACACGTCGACTTCGAAGATCTTGCGGTAGGTCGCCATATCCGTATTCAGGCAGCTCGAACGCTGGGAGATACCGGCATTGTTGATCAGCATGTCAATTCTGCCGGCGGCCGCAACGGCGTCGGTGACGCACTTCGGCAACGAGGCTTCATCGGTCACATCCATCGGCAGCACGATGCTGGCGCCACGACCACTAGAAACAGTGTCGCAAGCTGCCTTCACTTCAGCGAGCGCATCAGCCCGTCGAGCCGAGAGAATCACCGTCGCACCTTGCCGCGCAAACTCGAGCGCCAGTGATTTGCCTATGCCGGAGGAGGCACCGGTAATCCATATGACTTTGTCGTTATACATGCTGATTGTTCCAGGCAGCTGATTATCGCGTCAGTCTGGCAGGTTAGCTGGGAACTGAATACTGTTGAGTGCTAGTGCATCAACTGCGCGAGTGGGTGTCCAACAGCCAGACTCGTCGGCCAAACATAGCCTAATGCGACCTGACCCACTCTTCGAGTACGCTGTCGATTCGTCCTTGCCAGCCTTTGCCTGTAGAACGAAAGTGCGCCAGGACTTCCGGCGACAGGCGAATAGTGATGCGCTCTTTAGTTGGCGATTTTTGCGCCCCTCGTACCCCGAGTACTGTCTTCATTCCATCAGGCAGCACTTCATGGGCCGGTCGGAAGTGTTTCATATCTTCTGCCGTAATTTCGCGGACTTCGCCGTCCTCATCAATAAGTGGTTTTCTGGGTTTCATACTGTGCCACCTCTCGTTTGTTAGCTTTGCGGAAACTGATAACCCTGACGCCGCCGTCAATAAGTGTGAAGCAGAGTACGTGAACGCGGCCGGCTAAATTGCCCAGTGCCACATACCTGACTTCTTGATAGTCCTTCCTGTCGTCCACTGCAATGACAGCGTTATCGAAGTCGAACTCAGAAGCACGATCAAAGCTGAGCTCCCGTTCTGCGATATTTCTCCTGTTTTTTGCAGGGTCATAGCTTATCTTCAAAGCTTTATTGTACATACAAAAAACTGGCCGAGCAATCAAGCAAGCGTTTCTTGCCATCAACGGCAGTTATCCGGAATTTCCGGATAACTGAACGCTCCTCCAGCTCATCTGACCTGAAGATATTCTGTAGGTGCTCATTGACTGTGCGCACATCGACACCGGCTAGCTCAGCCATCGGCTTCTGCATGAGCCAGATCGCTTCGTCTTCGTAGCGGGCTTCGATCGTTTGGTCACCGGATGGGACGGTGAAGATTGCAAACTCAGCGGTGCTGTTGCGGATTAGGTGCTTGTTCAAAGCTGCCTCCCTGCAGGCTCTTATATCAGTTAGCGCTCGAGGCCGGATGATAGCACAAGAAACTGTATGTATGTACAGTTAAGGATGGCAGCACTTTGCGGTCCCCGCCATCTGCGGATTTGCGCAAGCGGCTAATCAACTTCGCACTGCTAGACGCTCTGGTATACCGCAGTATCCAAATTCAGATACGGTATCCATATAAAGACACCCGAGTATACCGAGACCCTTAGCCCCGACAGCATGGAGCGTTAATATTGAATATCTTCTATTGCCATGGCTTTGCCAGCGCGTTCGATCCCGACAAGCCAAAGATCCAGCGCCTCAGCGAGCTCGGTCCGGTTCACGGGGTTGACTTCGACTTCACCCAGCCGGCAGAGACAGTGGTTGAGCGATGCATGGCAGCCCTGCTCGAACACGATATAGATCTCGTGGTTGGCACCTCCCTGGGCGGGTGGCTGGCCAATGCGGCCGGATCGCGCGCTGGCCTGCCGTTTGTCGCGATCAATCCATCCATTGATCCAGCAAAAACGTTGATGCGTCACGTCGGCAAGGGTGTGGATCATCAGGGTAAGCCTTACGAGCTGGAAGCGTCCGCAGTGCTCAGCTATTCGCCGTTTCGCCTTGCAGGCTGTGGACTGATTCTTCTGGATGAAGGCGATGACGTGCTCGATTCAGCTCAGACAGCGTCTCTTTGCAAGCCGCGTTTTGAAGTCGTTTCGTTCCCTGGCGGCAGTCACCGCTTCGATCACATGGAAGCCTCGCTGCCGTTGATAGACACATTTTTTCACAGAGCCAGCCTGGTCTATGGGCTGGACGACGACTGATACGAACGAGGAAAACATATGTACGACATCATCGGCGACATCCATGGCTATGCATCAGAGCTGAAAGCGCTCCTCGCAAAGATGGATTACCAGAACATCGACGGCGTCTGGCAGCACCCTGAGCGCAAGGTTATTTTCCTGGGCGACTTTGTAGACCGTGGGCCCGAACAGGTCGAAACCGTCCAGATCGCCAAAGCCATGGTCGAGCGTGGCCATGCGCTAGCCGTGATGGGGAATCACGAATACAACGCCGTTGCGTGGGCGACGCCAGATCCCGATAACGACGGGTGGTATCTGCGAGAACATACCGATAAGAATCTTGATCAGCACAAGGAGTTTCTCGATCAGCTCGAGGAGGGCAGCGCACTACACCAGGCCTTTATCGAGTGGTTCAAGACCCTGCCGCTATTCCTCGACATGCCAGATTTTCGGGTGGTTCATGCGTGCTGGCACCCTGACTATCTCGAAGCGATCTTGCCCTATCTGGATGATCAGAACTGCTTGCTGCCCGAGTCCTGGGCGGCGACCGCGCGGGAGAACTCACAGCCTTTCGAGGCATTGGAAACCCTGTTGAAAGGTCTCGAAATCCCGCTGCCCAATGGACTCGAATTCCACGACAAGGGTGGTCATCCCCGTACCAATATGCGGACTCGATGGTGGGATACCGAAGGCATCACGTACCGTGATCTGGCGATGGTGCCCCCAGAGGTCATCGAAAGGATTCCGCACGAACCGATTCCTGAAGACATTCTGCCTGGGTATGACGCGAAGAAGCCGGTGTTCGTTGGTCACTACTGGATGAATGGTGAGCCCGCGCCCCTGACAGATCACATCGCCTGTCTGGATTACAGCGTGGCTAAAGGGCCAGGCGGAAAGCTATGCGCTTATCGTTTTGATGGCGGGCAGACGCTTAACCAGACCAACTTCGTCTGGGTGAGCGTGTAACGCCGAATTTAGCTCAAACTATTTCAGCCGCTGAATGCCTCAGCCAATAGTGCGCACCATCATCTCTGAAGCGCTGCTGCTGGAGAACATCCCGACTATTGATATGCAGGCCAGGGCTGCGTAGAGGGCGAGATCAAAAGTGGTAGCAAAGGATTGCTTGGTCATTCGTACTGTGGTCCGGAAGATGGCTTGAAAGTGCGCGCAGGGTACTGCCGGAGTGGTTAGCAAACAACCACTGTGGACGCATCTTCATGGAGTTTCTGTTTGCAAGTTTCGGTGACAGAATGTGTCCGCTGCGCGGATCAGAATTCAGGGCGATGAAGATGGGCGGCAGTGCCTGCCAAATGCTCACGCAGGTGTCGAGCAGGCTGGCTTGCGGCTCTGGAGATATAAGCAGCCTAGCAAGAGAAGAATCCAGTTGAGATCGATTGCACCACCTCCGCCGGTTCTTTTAGCGCCAATACCGCCAGGATCCACGATAGTGCCGTTGATAAGCTCGTCCGCGTCGTTCGGTCCACCATCTTCAATAGTGAGTTGCACACACCAATGGCCTGCGGTGAGGCCGCTCGTATAATCGTCTGCCCCGGGGGCAGGACAGACACCTTGCTCGCCTGCGGCTGAAGCGAGGTGGTTATACGCATCCTCAACAAAAGTTTGCCACTCATTACCGATTAACTTCCTGTAAACCGGTCTTTGCGGGATAGCAGAGCGCTGCGGCAGAACCAGTTCGACACTATCGCCTCGAACAGGAATTCCAGAAATGATCATGTCAAAGTAGCCGCCCGTGTTGAGGATAGTATCCCGCGAACCGGTTATTTCGTCAGAGGATAAGAGCGTCCCGTCAGCACCGTTGAGAAGCGCACGTGTTCCAAGACTGAGCTTCAGACCGGGCTCTGTTTCCATGAGAAAAAGCCCGCCATCGCCAATATTTTCGCTGAGCACGTTCGGTAGGGAACTCTCGTCCAGATAGTCTGGCACGCCATCCTGATCCAGATCGCTCATCCCTTCACTCGCATCATCTATGCCATCACCATCGGTGTCTTCGCTACCGCTTAGCAAGGGGTAGCTGTCAAGCACTCTGAAAGCGAAGCTATCCGTGGCAGCGTATGCGGGTGCACCGTCATCGGTGACCGAAACCTTGATGCTGTAGACGCCCGGCTCGAGAGTAGAGGGATCAAGTAGCTGTAATGGACCGCTGTCGCTGGTCGCGACTGCTGCACGTGGGTAAGAAAAGGCGAAGGTATGACTATCTGCCGGATTAGCGTCGCTGACCTCCGCCCGAAGGACAATTTCGCCGCCGTAGCGCTGAACCAGTTTGACCTGACGGTCGTTCTGGGTCAGCGTTAGTGATAGCTCAGGCCGAACATTACCTTCGACTATTGTTAGCTGGTGCGTTCTCTTTGGGCCGAAATTACCTTCGCCCGTAAGGCTCACCAGCAGCGTTTCCGAACCCTCGGTCAGCTCGTCCTGAAACAGGCGGACAGCAACCGCCTTTCGCAACTCGCCTTCTTCAAAGAAGACTGAGCCTGTCCGAAGGTCAGAGTCGGTGTCACCCGCTGTACCCTCAACCGTATAGCTCACCTCAAGCGGATAAACAGGCGCAGGCCCATTGAGCAGAAACTCGACTTCTGCAGTCCCGCCCTCTGCTCGAGCCTGGTCCTTGCCCAGCGAAATCAAAGGCACGACCTCGATCTCTTGGGTAGTACTGGCCGCGTTGCCTGCCATGTCTGAGCTGGTCCATGTGAGCAAGTGTCGGCCAGGTCGCAAAAACCTCGTATTGCCGGTTGCAGTCGCTGACAGCGGCCCATCAAGCGCGTCAGCCACCTGAGGCGGCGTCAAAGTCGGTGCAGGCGTGAGTAGCCCGACGGCATTAATACGAATCGTATCTAAAGTGCTAAAGTGCGGAGGCTGGTCATCTCGAGTGGGGTCATTTCCGGCAAGTGCCTCGTCGATGTTGCTCAAGCCATCGCCGTCGAGATCTCCCGACGCATCTCCAGCATTTCGCTTATCGAAGCCGTACCGGTCCTCGAACGCATTCGGGAGTCCATCGCCGTCCATGTCCTCATCAAGCGAGTCCTCGATACCATCACCGTCAAGATCGGCAATGGCTAGCAGTAAATGCAGTGTCGATTCCTTCTGAATGTTGTAATCGCCAAGCGTGCGACCATCTTCAAGCTCTTTGCCCGCGAATATGAGTCGCTGTGCGTCCGGCGGCACGCCTTCTTTTTCCTGAATCTTGGACTTGACGTTCTCTACAGTATCGTTGCTCTCTACCTCAAGTGTGATGGTCTTGCCAACCAGGGTCTTGACGAAGATCTGCATGGCAAACGCGCTCTGAACGCTGCTCACCATCAACACTACAAATACAATCCACCGCATGCCGCACCCTGTTCTCATCGAAAATGAGCGAACCTGCCGCTAAACAGGGCGAGCTCTCCTGAAGCTTAAGCTTAGCTTGCAGTGGTAAAAGGTCTACCGGCGGGCCTGACGCGGTTGCGGGGATACTAGCGAGGATCTGCGCTGGTGACTCAGGGTGGCTCCCAGATCTGCGTTCACTCCGCGGATGATCGATACTTCACTCTTTGTCGCCACTTACCGTATTCCCTCGCATAAAAGACAACCTAGGATTCAACCAACTTCAGCACCATCTCGGGCGGCCGCCCGACAACTGCTTTCTCGCCAGTATCGAGAATGGGCNAAAGACAACCTAGGATTCAACCAACTTCAGCACCATCTCGGGCGGCCGCCCGACAACTGCTTTCTCGCCAGTATCGAGAATGGGCCGCTCCATCAGGCGAGGGTGGCTCGACATCGCCTCGATCAGCACGTCATTGGAAATATCCGGAATACCAAGACCAAGTTCTGTGTACTCAGCCTCACCTTTGCGTAGAAGGTCGCGTGGTGTGCATCCAAGTCGGTCGATCAGCGCCTTCAGTTGTTCCGGCGTGAGCGGCTCGTCCAGATAGCGAACCACGTTCACATCGATGCCTCGCTCCTCGAGCAGACTCAGTGCCTGACGACTCTTGGAGCAGCGTGGGTTGTGGTAGAGGGTGAGGGCAACGGGCATAGTTATTCTCGCTAATTTGAGGAGGGGCATAGTATACACCGCAGCCGCCTTCACACCGGATTGGTTGAGCTGCTCGGTCATGAACTCGGCATGCACCTGGGCGACGCAGAAGGCGAAGGTGCGGCGCTGGTGGGGCACATGCTTACGACGCTGAGGCCGATGTCGCTCGCTTAGCCACCAGCAACAGTCGCGTCTGGCGCACTTATTACAGAATTGTTACTATTCCAGCGATCGACGCAGTGGCCGGTCTGAAACATGCTGATCAAGGTCTGTCAGAGCAGGCAATCGACTTTTTGCCAATTTCCTCTTTTACGCCAAAGCCACGGAAGCAGCATTGGATCACTGCGGGTCTCCAGCCCAATTAAGGCTTCCCAATTAATGAAGATCGAATTTGACGCCTCCGCTATCGGACGCATACTGGGCGTAATTGCGCTCCTCCTCATTCTCGCCAGCCTCGGTGGGCAGCTTTCAAAGTACCTGCTAGGGCACGACCATCTCAAAGGCTTCGTCCCGCTCTTTTCTGTTGATGGAGAACGGAACGTGCCGACGTTCTTCTCAGTTTTACTCTTGCTGTTGAACAGCAGTCTGCTCGCAGTTATCGCTTCACTGAACATGCGGCAGAAAGCACCGCATTCTTCAAAGTGGGTAATCTTGTCTCTCGGCTTCCTGTTCATGGCGTTCGATGAAGGCTTCAGTATGCACGAAAAATTGATCACCCCTTTCAGGTCGCTGATGGGTGATCAGGAACTCGGCATCTTCTATTTCGCCTGGGTCATTCCCGCAATCGCTCTAGTACTCATTCTCGGTTTGTTCTTTCTCAAGTTCCTGATGTATCTCCATGTGAGAACCAGGTTGAGATTCGTAATAGCGGGAGCCGCTTACCTTGGAGGCGCGATTGGCGTCGAACTCATTGGTGGAGGCTACGCCGAGCTGTACGGCTACAGCAGCCTTACCTACAGCATGATTGTGACAGCGGAGGAAGGCCTGGAACTGACTGGCCTGATTCTTTTCATTCGGGCACTCGTCAACTACCTTGCAGAGCACTACAGAGAGTTGCGAGTCGCCTTTAGCGGCTAAGAAAACTTCCTTCGGAAGAAGTGCCTCAATTCGTTGCAAAGCGAATGCAGTTGATTGCCTCAAACGATCAAGCTGCTATTGAGGCTACGGATCGCCCCCTCATGCCGCTGGTACCTCTCCGAAGTACGGAAACGGCGCAACCTTCCCGCCAGCATGCCGCACCCTGGTCTTATGGAAAATGAGCGAACCTGCCGCTGAACAGGGCGAGGTCTACTTTATCGAGCACTCACGAAACAACGGCCAATCAACGCTGACAGTATTCCCCTGGAGCCCCCATGTCTGACACGTCAGTACGCTATCTCATGATGCTGAGAATGATCCCGCGATATCCGAAATTCATCACCACAACCGACCTGGTGAAGAAGTTGGAGGCACGCGACTTCTCAGTCAACCTGAGATCGATTCAGCGGGATCTCGACAAGCTCTCGACATACTTTCCCTTGCAGGTGGACGAGCGTACTTCGCCCTACAAATGGTCCTTTGATCGCGAAGCGGTGATCGATGTCGTCCCTGCACTGGATCTACCAGCCGCTCTGACATTCGAGCTGGCAAAAGCCTACCTGACGCCCATATTGCCGCCAAAAACCCTGTCTCATCTGAAACCTCATTTTGATGAAGCCCATCGAACGCTGCTCGGCGAGCAGAGTCTTCTAAGCCGCTGGCCTGATAGAGTCCGTGTAATCAATCGCGGGCTGGGCAGTCAACGTCCAGCCGTCGACGCTGATGTGATGGAGGCTGTCACGGAAGCACTACTGCGTGGCTATCAATGCGAGCTCACCTACCAGGCGCGAAAGTGGCCTGAACCAGAGAACATTGTCGTTCATCCGCTGGGACTGATATTCCGGGACCCAAATGTTTACCTCATAGCAACAATCGAGGGCAGGGAAGGACTGCGGCAACTGGCGCTTCACCGGGCAAGCAGCGGCGAGGTGTTGGAAAAGACTGTGAGTCGACCGGAAGGGTTCGATCTTGATCAGTACATCAAATCCGGTGCGATGGGTGTTCTGCTCTCTGATGTCCCGGTGAATTTGAGACTGTGGTGTGACCGACCAGCACTGAATCATCTACTGGAAGCGCCTATAGGCGCGGATCAAGTCATCACCGATCTGGATGATGAAGGTTTTGAACTCACCGTTACGCTTGGCGATAGCGAGGATCTGCGCTGGTGGCTGACCTCTCAAGCCGCCTACTGCGACATCCTCGAGCCTCAGTGGCTTTATGACGAGATCGAGCAGACTCTGGAAACAGGGCTGTTGCGGGCTCGCAAAAGGGGCTGTTGAGAGGGCGACACTATCTGTCGCCTTCACGTCTTACGCTAGTTCGACACTTAACAGAGGCGAATACGGTATGTCACTTTCTCAAATGTCGATTGGAGCCATGGGGCTGATCATGCTCTGGGCGTTTATCAGTGGCGAGTACTGGATCATTCCGTTCGCGCTGGTCGGCGTCGAAGTGGCGACCGGATTTGGCGGTTCGATCATGAGTTACTTTGTCGAATAACCTGGACTACATTGAAGGCTAGCATCATGCGCAATCGAAACGATTCCCTGAATATTCGTGATCAACTCAGTAAAGCTGTTCACCAGCCGGGCACGCGTGCTCAGCAAATCGACCGTGCTTTGACTGTCGTTCTGAAAGCGGCACTTTGGATCGGCTATGGCTCTGCGCTTGCGTGCTGGTTCGTGGCGGTCAATGCAATCATTCTGTTTTCGCAGATGTTGAACGCTAAATAGCTGGCGTGGCGAGTACGAACTGAGACCTGGCGGTCAGACATTTGGAGAAAAGTTGGATGCCATTTAGAGAGCACCATTCACTTGAACTACGGACGCTTTTCCAGGCTAAACCTTATCAAGGTGCTGATCCAGCCAAGGCCGCTATCGTCTTTCTCAGTTCTGACGCCAACTACGCCCCTGAAATATCAGAGCCCCCATTCTTCAACTACATTCTCGAGTATCACAAGGATGGCGCAGCCTTTTGGATGAAATATGGCAAGCACCATCCATTTCTTTTGGATCAGTATCCCTTCAAAAAGACGCAAGGTGGAAGACGCTTCCACAAAACCTTTAGCAAGATTGGTCTGGATAGTCGTTATGCGGAGCAGGTAAGTTTCATTGAGCTACTGGATATACCGACCATCGGAAATAAATCGAAGGACAGGAAGCTTTTCGATAGCTACGCGAATCTGGAACATTTGAAATGGATTGATCAGTTATATCTGAAACCCGCTAATCGGTTGATTTTCGTTTCCCGGGGCGTGCTGCGCGATATGGTCCGTCTTCGTCGGAATACGGAGCTGTTCCAATGGCTACCAAAATCGCTGCCCAGGGATAAATTTGAAACATCAGCAAATGGCAACAAGGTCCAGGAGATTTATCACTTCTCATCGAGCCATATACACCGGCAGATAAATCTCATCAAGAATATGATTGACGCCTGGCTCGCAAAGTCAGTCCACGAATGGGAGAAGGATTATACAGGTACGGCGATAGACGCTGCCCGCTGTAGTCAAAAGGCAGTTGCTAGACGTCTAACGAGCCATTCAGCGAAAGAGGTTGTCCAGGACATGAACGTTAAGCTAGGCAGCGAAGAGATCGATCCAAGGACAGTTCGGCCCGACCCGAGCAACGCCAACTGGACGACGCCAAGGACCTATGGCGTCTACGCAGTAACTCGTGACGGCGCCGCCGATATCAGATTTGGCAATCATCCAGTTCGCCAACGAGAGTTGGAGCGTGAGTTTGGGGCCGCAACCTTGATTGCGTTATACAACGACAGAGAGTTGGCAAAAGCGCGGGCTAAAGCTGAGAGAAAGACTCACCACGCATAACCCGATCAGTGCGTTTCTGCCTATGGCTACGGTTAGTCCAGCCCGGCGACAACTCACTCAAGATTCAACCAGCGCCAGCACCATCTCGGGCGGCCGCCCGACAACTGCTTTCTCGCCATTGTCGAGAATGGGACGCTCCATCAGGCGAGGGTGGCTCGACATCGCCTCGATCAGGACGTCATCGGAAATATCCAGACTATCAAGACCGAGTTCTTTGTACTCAGCCTCACCTTTGCGTAGAAGGTCTCGTGGGGTGCAGCCGAGGCGATCGATCAGCGCCTTCAGTTGGGTCGGGGTGAGCGGCTCGTCTATGTAACGAACCACCTGGACATCGAGACTACGTTCCTCTAGCAGGCTAAGTGCCTGACGACTCTTGGAGCAGCGTGGGTTGTGGTAGAGGGTAAGGGAAGTGGGCATAGGGAACCTCGATAGTTTGAGGGGAGCAGTCTACCGGAAAAATGCGAGCGATTCGTCCGCTGCTGATAGGCCACCAGGAAGTCGGCGTTCGGTGAACAGATAGCCTTCACACCGGACTGTTTGAGCTGCTCGGTCATGAACTCGGCATCAGCCTTGGAGACGCGGAAGGCGAGGGTGCGGCGCTGGTGGGGCACACATCACACAAACCCTGGGCAGCTTCAAGCCTTAGTGATTCTTCTGATGTGTTACATAGTCATCCAGCAACTGGCGGATCAGTTTCTGATACTGCATGTGATGCTTTGCTGCGGCTTGCTTAAAAAAGGCAACGCTTTCAGAACTGAGCGAAATCGTGATCTTGGTGCTTTCGTTCCTCAGCGCAAGCTCGTCTGGAGATGGAAGAAAATCGGCAACGATGCGAAAATCGCCAATTGGCTCATCACTGTACTGAATTTTCTTTGTCATAAATCCTCTTGCCTTTGCGCCAATACCCGGCGCCGAAAATACGAATTTTTCCTGATCGGTAAGTAAATCTTACTGTCAGAATACCTACGCCATCCTTGTCTTCACCGAAGCAAAAATACCGTTTTTCCGTAGCACTGTGCGCCGTATCTTCGGCAATAATCCGATGTCGATCCATGAATGCGTGTTGGGCCTCAAAAAATGAAACACCATGCTTTTCGACATTCTCGTCGTTCTTCGTGTCATCCCATTCGAAATTGGTTTTGCTCATTTTCAAAAGATAGCATTGGTATGGCTAAATAGCCATACCGCTGGCTCTTGCAGAGACGCTGATGGCAATAGTCACGCCAGCCCTTCTGGTGTGTGGTAATCGATAACGAAACGAGGTCTACTTTATCGAGCGCTCACGAAACAGCAGCCAATCAAAGAGGAAGACTCACTGCACATAACCCGGAGGAGCGCATGTAGTCATCCTGGGAGACGGAGAGTCTGCCTAGTGGGGCTTCATAGTTATCGCCGAATATCGTGATTTACGATAATTATCGTACGGCACGATAATTAACGATACATGCCCGTAAAGACCGTTGCGTGCCGTTTCTCGAGCACCTTCTTGAAGGGCGCTATCCGACGTTCTTGACTCAACCAGCCTCTGAATGAAACAGGTCGATGTATTCGCGGTAAACGAAGCGGCGATTACGCTTTTGTCCCGTCATCTCTTCGAGCACGCCGTTAGCCACAAACTGATTGACCAGTGTGTTGGCGGACTGGTAGGTCGTCTGAATAAGGTTCTGCACTTCTACTGTAGAGACGATAGGGTGTTGAAAGAGATGCTCCAGCACTTTTTGCCCATTGCCAGCCGCACGTCCGAAGCCATCTGTAATGAGCTGACGGTGACGCTCTCTCAGTAGGAGGATTCGCCGAGCAGTATCCGTAGCCTGTTGACTGACCTCGAATACCCCTCGAAGAAAAAACTCGAGCCATTGCTCCCAGGCACCATCGTCGCGAATGGCCTGTAAATGATCGTAATAAGCCTGGCGGTGTCGCTTGAAGTAGTGAGAGAGGTAAAGCACTGGCTTCAGGAGCACTTCCTGTTCGCAAAGCAGGAATGTGATGAGGAGGCGCCCGACGCGGCCATTGCCATCCAGAAAAGGGTGAATGGTTTCGAACTGTGCGTGAGCGATTCCGATCTTGATCAGGAGCGGCAGTGGTACATCGCTATGCAGGAAGATTTCAAGTTCGCCGAGTAGACGATCTACCTCATGGGGGGGCGGCGGAACAAACGAGGCTTCACTCAGGGTGCAGCCGGAAGGCCCTATCCAATTCTGAGTGGTCCGTGGGTCCCCGGGGGTGAGGTACTGTCCTCTCACGCCGGTCAGCAATTTCTCATGAATCTCACGAATCAGGCGGACGGAAACCGGAAGAGAGGTCAACCGCTCCAGCCCGTGATTCATTGCTGCGACATAATTGAAGACTTCATCAACGTCATCAGGGCGTTCGGTCGAGAACACCTTCGCTTCCGCCGCCAACACATCCTGTAATGAACTCTGGGTGCCTTCGATCTGACTTGAAAGAACTGCTTCCTTCTTCACGTACATGGCGACGAACAGGTCTGGGTGAGGCAAAGTAAGAATTGAACCGTCGAGCCTTCCCAAGGCTCGATCAGCCTGAGATAACAGCGTATGCAGACTTCCGTCCAGGCTGATCGGCGGATCTGGCGGGAGTGTAGCAGGCATAAAAGCGCTATAGCCGCTGAACTGCCGGACATACCTACCAGCTCGTTCAGAAGGTTTAATCGATTCCATACATCGTCCAGCCTTTAGTATGCGTCCATTTTCGCCCCATACTAAAGGCAGCCTTTAGTATGGGGAAGATTTTTCTCTATATTAAAGGCACGCCAACATATAGCTTTCACTGGCTAGCGCTTCAGCCCAAAAACCACACTCATCGGCTCCGCCCCCTCATGCCGCTGATACCTCACCTCACCGAAGTACTGAAACCCCGCAGCCTTCCCTCCAGATAACTTATTCTCCCGAACGAACAAATGAACCCCAATCCCCAGACGCTCGTGATTAATGATCTCCTGGCCCTTCTTGCTATGCGGTGCAGTAGTGTTCTGGCTTTGCCAGTGGAAGGTGCCGTCGGGGGCCCAGAAGTCGTGGTATTTATGTTCCTGCGCCTTACCCTGTTTATTTAGTGTCACCAGGAGAATATGAGCACGTTGTTCGTTCAGCACGACATGGCCTGAGTGCCAGTTGCCTGGATTGAACTCGACGCCGAACAGCGCGGGAATTTCCTCACGCTGAAACTGCTGACCCACCGCCATCTGCAGAGGAGCAAGCACCTGCTTGAGCCGTGCAAAAGTCCGCAGCTGCGAACTCAGCTCATCGTCTACCAGAATATCGTCATAATCAGGATTGGCTGCACGAAGCACGTATTGGCCGTTGGCGTCCTTGAGGATCTTGCGCAGCAGGTATTGATTATCGCCAGCATCGTCCTGTTTTTCGATGGCCATGGTGTCGCCGGTGATTGAGCCGGCTCGCTCTGGGCTGATGGCCTCCAGGAGCAGGTAGTCGCCATCGTGGACGGGGTGCTTGCCGCCGTTCATTGAGTTGCCGGAGGCTCTGGCGATGAAGTGGCGGGCCGGGTCCAGTTGGGCGTAGGCTTCGCCCAGGTGACGATATTCGGCTGCGTCGCTGCTGGCGGTTCTGAAATGGCCGCAGGCGATTTTCAGGTTAGGGAAGTAGGGCAGTTCGATACCAGGCGCTACGGTAGGCGCACCGGCTGCCAAAGCAGGATGAGGAATGATCTCAGCTCCGCCTTCAGTGCCACGCGTCGCCAGGCGAGCTTGGTAGTCGGCCAGCTTGTAGTCGATCAGCTCCTGCACCCACGCTGCGAGTAGGTCCTGCTCACTCGGCTTCACATCGGCTACAGCACGAAAGTGACCATCACGAACTTCAAACAGCGCACCCGCAGCACTTTTACCACTCTCGCCAATCCAGGCCGCGACAGGATTGCGGCGCCAGTAGCTCAGCCACGCCGCCTCCGCATACTTCGAACGATGCTCCTCTGGCAGATCCACCAGCAACGCCCGACGACGCTGCAGCACATCCCACGAGCGCCGACCAAGCGCAGATAAAGACGGGCTTGTTGTCCAGCCATCGAGCTCAAGAAAAGCCTCCAGGAGGATCATCTTGTAGCACTTGGTCATCCTGGTGGTTTCGATCTCTGCCAGCAGACGCCGATGCTGACTCAGCACCTCTTCCGGTGACGCAGAAGCCGCCACATCCGCCTCAGGCAAATTCTGGTTGTCGGCAACCATAGAGAACCAGTCGCCATAGATATCGCGGACCTTTTTTAGGTTAGCCCCGGAGCGATAAAACTCTGCCAGCGTAGGGCGCCGACCAAGGGTCTCTCGAAGCGCCAGATAGTCTCTCTGCGGACCATCACTATCCAGGCTCTTCAAGAAGTCGATCAGCTTCAGGTCGTAATTGACGAAGCAGCCCGCTGGCAGTTCTAGCGCTTGCTTCTGCGACTTATCAGCAAACTCAGCCAGGCCACGATAGTTCATCGTCTGGCCGATCAAAGCCTGCGGCTTGTGCAGAAAGCTATGGTGGTTACCAATGAAGTCCAGCACCACCACATGCGTCTTCTCCGGCTCTGCCTTGCGAAGGCCACGACCGAACTGCTGCAGAAACAGAATCTTCGACTTGGTGGGGCGCAGCATCATGATGGTGTCGATGGCCGGTAGATCCACACCCTCGTTGAAGAGATCGACGGAGAACATGACCTGCAGCTGATTGCTCTCGAGGTCTTCAAGCACTTTGCCACGAGACAGCGCAGAACCTGTATACACCGCAGCAGCCCTCACGCCGGACTTGTTGAACTGCTCGGCCATGAACTCGGCGTGAGCCTTGGAGACGCAGAAGGCGAGGGTGCGGCGCTGGCCCTCTGAGCGCCAGACTCGCAGCGCATGACGAGCACGGCCGAGCGTAGCCAGCTTCACGGAGAGCAGGTGGGGGTCGAACTTGCCAGAGCGCCAGGGGATCTCTGTGTAGTCGACGCTCTCGTCATAAATGCCGTGGTAGCGAAAAGGCGCGAGCAGGTTCTCGTGAATGCCGCGAAACA